>NZ_JNJM01000003.1:0-271768 GCF_000701645.1 Oribacterium sp. FC2011 | reverse complement strand
GCTTCAAATATATGGACACAGCGTATCCTTGCTGTTGATCTTGGGATGAACCACGCTGCAACCGCGTCTGTAATGCAGTCAGATGGCACGGTCCTTGGAAGGGAATCATTATCTCTTTCAAGAGAATACGACTGTCTTTGGACTGCTGTTAACAGGCTTAAAGGGATGCAACAGCGTGGTAATCGCAAGTGTCCGCACCAGTGGGCTGTCATCAAGGGCATCAACAAAGATATCTCTGTTAAAACAGCTCAATGGATTGTGGATAAAGCTGTTCTGTACGGATGCGATACTATCGTGTTTGAGCATCTTGATCTCGGGCGTAAAGGTTCCGGTTCCAAAAAACAGAAGATTGCTCTCTGGAAATCCCGTTATGTGCAGGCAGTCGTGGCAAATAAAGCTCATCGCAATCTTATAAGGATCAGCCACATCAATGCCTGGGGAACTTCCCGACTGGCATTCGATGGCTCCGGATATGTAGAGCGACGTAACAGGATGACTACCGATCCCATGCTTAAGAGCTACTCCATGTGTAAATTCAGTTCGGGCAAGTATTATAACTGTGACCTTAATGCAACATATAATATTGGATCAAGATACTTTGTCCGTGAGATCTTAAAATCCCTGACCGTGAGTGAAGGGTTGGCACTGCAGGCAAAAGTCCCTGCGGCTGCCAAGAGAAGCCAATGCACCTTATCTACGTTAATTAGTCTTAATGCGGAATTATGCAACCTGAGTGTCGCGTGATCTCTGAGTTTAGACTGTATAGTAGAAAGGAATTCTGTCTCCCTAAAGGAGACAATATAAAAGATTCTCGGGAAAATCCAGAAACTCTTTTGTGTTAAATTTGGAAGCACGCGACTTTAGTCGTGTGAGGCTTCACTAAAACGGACTTTTTTTGAAAATGTCCGCATAATGTCTGCAAAATGTCCGCTTGCTGTCTGTTTTCAGGCGTTTTTGAGTGTATTATATTTACAATGGACAAAGAAATGAGGAAAACAAAAACACTTCACCTCCGAGTCCATTTCTTTTGCAAAAGAATAAAGGCATATTGAGCGTCAGCTCATGAGAATTAAAACTCATGGGTCTGGCACTTTTCTTATGTCAGTAACCAGCCAGCGGATGACGATCCAAGGTGGCTTATGGTGAGTCCATGAAGAATGTATGCAGGATAATCACAAAGTTCTGCCCTGAGAAATCTGTTCAGGAGATTCAAAATTTTATATACATATTCTTCCCATTTATGTTTGGAATATATCCTTACACCTCGGTAACGGATAAACAGAGGGGGGCCATGAAAGAGGCAAATGTGGACTATGTATATCAGTCCATTTTTGAGATAACAAATAACTGTCTGCTAAAGCTTTTATAAAGTATGGCAAAAGGGAGAGGTGATTGAGACCTCTGCAATGCATAATGCCTATCAGGCAGGGCTTTCGGTTTAAGGAGGTTAGCTTCGATGAAAAAAGCTTTTGCTTTTACAATGATAGTATTTATTATGACATCACTTTTGGCTGGTTGTGGCAATAAGAATCAGGTACAGAGTGGTACTGAACTGACTGCAAAAGAAGATAGCCAAGCTCCTGTTGCAGAAGAGGAAAGAAATGAGATATCGTCTGAGGAGTCTGATCTGGAAACAGAAAGTGCAGCAGAACTCCCGGTTGTATTTTTTACAAAGGATATAACCGCGGAAGGACTTGTAAGGATATACGAGCAGCTTGATTGGCAGCCAACCGGCAATGTAGCAGTGAAGATATCTACCGGAGAACCACCGGCCAGCAATTATTTAAGACCGGAACTGATTGGTAATCTTGTACAGCAGCTTGACGGAACAATAGTGGAGTGCAATACCGCATATGGCGGTTCGCGGTCAAGCTCCGCCATGCACAGGCAGGTGGCAGAGGATCACGGCTTTACCGTTATTGCTGACTTCGACCTGATGGATGAAGAGGGTGAGGTGGAATGGCCCATGTCCGGAGGAAGCCGACTTGACAAGATCATTGTGGGAAGTCATGCGGAAAACTATACGGACTGGGTAATACTTTCTCATTTTAAAGGACATGCCATGGCAGGATTCGGTGGTGCGATAAAAAATGTTGGTATAGGCATATCCTCACCTAGCGGTAAAGTGTATGTCCATACAGCAGGTACCAAAACAAGCGGAAGTATATGGTACAGCGATCAGGATGCATGGTTGGAAGCTCTTGCAGAGATGGTCAAAGGTTTTAACGATCATGTAGGAAGCGAGCATATCGTTTATATCAATGTGATGAACAGACTCTCTGTTGATTGCGATTGTGACGGGAACCCTGCTGAACCTGATATCCATGATATAGGCATTCTTGCAAGTTATGATCCTGTTGCCCTTGATCAGGCATGTGTTGATTTAATATATGAAGCAGAAGGGAATGAGGCTCTTGTAAACAGAATGGAATCCCTTCACGGCATTCATACACTTGAGCATGCAGAAGAAATCGGATTGGGAAGCCGTGGCTATGAATTGGTAAATATAGATGAATGACATTATTGCGTTGATTCAAAGAGAATTTATTTATGTATGGTACTATTTTGAAATCCAACTGCGTCAGATTTTCATGTATTGGATCATTGGCATGGCGATTGGATCACTTATATCCGTGTTTGCCAAGGATAAAATTCATGGAGCTTTTGCAAGACTTCAGGGAAAGAAACTGGGACTTTTAGGGATAATCCCTGCCTGCATTCTTGGAATCCTGTCGCCTCTGTGTATGTATGGAACGATCCCGATTGCTGCGTCGTTTCGTAAACAAGGGATGAGAGAAGATTGGCTGGCAGCATTTATGATGGCATCGATTCTTTTAAATCCACAGCTGATCATATACAGTGCAGCTCTTGGTATGACTGTTCTTGCGATACGTATTGTCACCTGCTTTTTATGCGGATGTGCCGCCGGAATTCTGATGTTTATATTCTATCGGGACAAAGAATATTTTAATTTTGAAGGTTTTGAAGAGCGTGCAAATCATGATACACACCCAAATCTGCTGATAAGATATCTGCTGAACTTCTTAAGGAATATAAAGGCTACCGGATTATATTTTTTTATAGGAATTCTGCTGTCGGCATTGTTTCAGCGATATATCCCACAGAATGTGATGGTGAATATGTTTGGCGGAAATAAGGCATGGGGCGTTCTGATGGCAGCCACTATAGGTGTGCCGCTGTATGCGTGTGGCGGAGGTACGATTCCGTTATTACAAAGTTGGCTACTGGATGGAATGAGTCTGGGAAGTGCCTCCGCATTTATGATCACAGGACCGGCTACCAAGATAACTAATCTTGGAGCCTTAAAGATTTCCATGGGATGGAAGCATTTCGCATTATACATTGTGTTTATTATGCTTTTCTCGTTTTTCTCAGGTATGATTGTGAATTCTATTTTTTGAATAATGATAGACAGGAGGACTATATGTTGGAGAAATATATCATTAAGAACATATTCTACGCGGAAGGTTATGGGATCATGACCTATTTCTGGGATTATTGTTCTATATGACATGTTTTATAGGTTAGAATATCCTCTTGACCTGGGAGGAGTACTGACATTGGATCTATTTTCAACATACTCAAATGGTGATCCGTATGGAAACCAGAAGATATACATTGTGGATACAGAAACGAGGAAATATATAGAAGCATTGTAATTTAATTATGAAAGTTTATGAAAACTATATTGAATTATGAAGAATTATGAAAGTATAATGGATTATGAAGAATTATGAAAGGATGTCATGTTATGAAAAAGAATAATCCATTTACTCTTACTTTTGGAAAACAGCCAAATGAATATATATCCAGATATGAAAATACGGATATGATCTTAAGTACATTTGAGGCTGACAATCCAATCAGTCAGGCATATCTTATCGAAGGAATCAGAGGAAGTGGCAAGACTGTATTTATGACTTCAATAACAAATGAACTTGGGAAGGATAAGGATTGGATTGTAATAGACCTAAATTCAACGCAGGATCTTATCAATGACTGTGCTATGCGTTTGATCGATTCCTGCAAGAAAATCCCGAATTTCTTTAAACAGGGATTCAACATATCCATCGCAGGTTTTGGTATTGGTGTTAATGGAAATGATACTCCTCAGGATAACGTAAGCATCATAGATAATATACTTTCTTCATTAAAAAAGCATAATAAAAAAGTAATCATTACTATTGATGAAGTAATGCATGATGACAACATGCGTCACTTTGCGAGTCAGTTTCAAATTTTTGTTAGAAAAGATTATCCGGTTTTCCTGTTAATGACAGGATTATATGAAAATATCTATGCAATCCAGAACGACCCGGCTCTTACTTTTTTGCTTAGAACCCCGAAAATAACATTAGAACCACTAAGCTTGCATCAAATAACGAAACAGTATGCAGATATTTTTCAGATTGATGAAGACAATGCCAAGAACCTTGCACGGATAACTAAGGGATATGCTTTTGCATTCCAAGCGCTAGGTCTTCTATATTATGAATATAGAGATGAAATGGAGTTAAGAGAAATTCTCCTCAAGCTTGATGATATGCTTGATGATTTTGTATACAAAAAAATATTGTCCTCATTATCAAAGCAGGATAGAACAGTCATTCTTGCAATAAAAAAGGATGAGACCAAAGTCAGTGAAATATGTAAGAAGGCAGGCATGACATCTGCTGTTTTCTCAAGATACCGTGATAGACTGATAAAAAGAGGTATAATCATATCTTCGGGACATGGTTATATTTCTTTGCTACTTCCTCGATTTGAGATTGTTGCTAAAACTTATGAATAAGGTCTCCCAAACAAGGAAATAAAACTAGAAATGCCTAAGAATATTAAGAAATAGCGGCCGCTTCCTTTTTTTGTTAATTGGATTAAAACAGAAATACTACGAAATGTCTGCATAATGTCTGCAAAATGTTTTGCGTGGGCAGATTTATCCTGATGTTTCTGCTTGCCATGCTATAATGTCTGAAGGAAAACAGTTGTCGAAAGCAATAGATAGAATCATTGAAAAGAAAGGCCTGCGGGAAAGCCGCAGGCCTTTTTTAACATCATCCTTCGATGAGTATCTGTTTCTTTTCGGGAAGCCTCTCTTTGTCCTTCTTAGGAAGGATGAGATTCAAAACACCATGCTTGAAGCTTGCCTTGATATCTTCCTCGGTGATGTTCTCACCGACATAGAAGCTTCTCTGCATTGATCCGGAGTAACGCTCCTGTCTGATAAGTTTGCCCTTCTTATCCTTTTCGTCCTGATCCAGACCTTTGTTTGCACTGACAATGAGATATCCATTGTTCAGCTCCAGACTGATCTCTTCTTTCTTGAAGCCGGGCAGGTCAATATCTACTTCGTAGTGATCGTCATGCTCATGAACATCGGTCTTCATCATCCTGTCGGCATGTCTGCCATACAGCTTTCTTTCGGTTCTGTCCAGATCTCTGAAATCCGGGAATGCGAACCAGTCGTCAAATAAATCTTCTCCAAAAATACTAGGTCTTAACATAATGCTTACCTCCTTTTCACTCAATACTGTTAATAGATACTGAGCAAGGGGAAGGAGGGATTAGATCATTGGAACATCCCGTTCTTTTGGTCTTCTCTGTTCCTCTGTTCGATTATGTTATAACACTCATATTAGCACTCGTCAAGTGTGAGTGCTAATAATGTTTGTGAAATATTTGTGAACTGTCTATGCCGTGTGAGCATGATTTTAAAGAATCTGCCGAGAAGTTGGAAAAATCTATTGGCAAGGCTGTAAAAGATGTTAGTATGATGTTTTCGTGGAATTAAATATTTTTTGTGCTTAAGGAACATGATAATATTATCTAAAATGATGTGACAGACTAAGCAATAATCAACATACATAAAGAGGTGACATACTATGGCAGAAGCAGATAAAAAATTTCTTTTCGAAAAGGACAGAGTCTCACATGCGCTTATGGTTATGGCACTTCCGGCTATAGCAAGTCAGCTGATAACTTTAATATACAATCTGGCAGATACATGGTTTGTGGGACGGACCAATAATCCCTATATGGTGGCGGCATGTTCGCTGGTTCTTCCTGTGTTTATGCTCACCATAGTTGTTTCCAATGTCTTCGGAGTAGGTGGTGGAACTCTCATAGCGAGACTTATAGGCGCAGGAGAGGATGAAGAGGCATCAAGAGTATCAGAAACATGTATGTGGATGGCCATCATCGCAGGAGCAGTTTTTTCAATCCTTTGCTTTTTTGTGATGACTCCATTTCTAACACTTCTGGGAGCAAGTGACAAAATAATCGGGTACGCCCGTCAGTATATGTTTTTTGTGGTGGTCCTCGGAGGAGTTCCGGTGGTTTTCAACAACACTGCATCGTCCATGCTCAGAAGTATCGGGCTTTCCTCAAAAGCTTCTTTTGGACTCAGTATGGGTGGTGTCTTAAACATTATCCTGGATCCCGTATTTATGTTTATGATTCTTCCGGACGGCAAACAGGTCATGGGTGCTGCCATAGCCACCATGCTCAGCAATATTGTGGCGTCCATATATTTTATGGTCACCTATCTCAAGGCGTGTAATAATACCATACTCAGATTCCGCCCGACAGGAAAACACCTTACGGCAAAGTCATTTGCCTCCATATTTGATGTGGGAATACCTGCGGCAGTAGGACTCCTGCTGTTTGATCTGTGCAACATCGTTATAAACCGTTTGTCAGCCTCTTACGGAGACATCGAGCTGGCTGCCATAGGCATCGTACTTAAAGCGGAGCGTCTGCCTCTGAATATAGGCATTGGCATCTGCCTCGGGATGGTACCGCTTATAGCATACTCATACTCATCAGGCGACATAGAACGTATGGATGAAATCTTCAGATTCGCACGGATAGTTGGACTTCTGATAGGAATCACCAGTGTTCTGATGTACTACATTATGGCACCTGTTATAATGCAGTCTTTCATCCATAATCCGGAAACAGTCCATTACGGAACGCTGTTTCTCAGGGCAAGATGCATCGCAACTCCTCTGATGTTCCTGTGCTTTTCCATGTTTCATTTTACCCAGGCCATCGGACGGGGCAAAGAATCCTTTTTTCTTGCAGTCATACGCCAGATGGTTTTCAACATTCCTATACTGTTTTTGTTTAATGCCTTGTTCGGAGTAATGGGCATAGTATGGACTCAGGCGGTTGCGGATTTTTTTGTGGTTATCGTTTCATATGTCCTGTATGCCAGGATAAGGAAACAGGAGGGATGGAAGCCGGCAATGTAGGGATGGTGATCCATTTAGTCCATTATAATGAGGAGTACTTTCCATTTTGCAACAAGCGAGGATCATCATATATCATAGACAGTTATGAAGCTCAAGCCTGTAAACTCCAAACGACAATATTTTAAAACAGAGTAAGTACCAGATTATTTAAGCCCATGGCCGGAATGTATTTCACATCCGTGGCAAGTCCCACGATTATCCTGATTCCAAGGCCCTTGGTGGGATCCTCAGGATGATTCTTTTCATACCACTCCACGGGATCAAAGGGTCTTCCGTTGTCCCTGAAACGTATAATAAGGTTATCATTTCTGTTAATGACCCTGACGTCCACATTTATGGGCTTACCGCTGTCTGAACCGTGGGTCAGTATATTTATGATGTTCTCCTCCAGGAAAAGAGCTGTCATGTTGGCATCTCTCTTTTTCATATTTCTCTTAAGGCAGAACTCCCTGGCCTGTTCCGAAACAGCAGATACCTGGTCCATACTGCCAACGGAAGCCTCAAAAAGTTCATCCTCCCTGGGAGTTATTCCCTCAGGCATAAGGACCATGTCCTCCGCCTTTAAGGAGAATCGTTTGTTTACCGCTGACGGAAGAAGGAGAGTGATAATTAGCATCAATACTCCGGATACTATAAAGCCCATTTCAAATCCACTTATACCGAATATATTTCCGAGAGCCAGGCAGCATACCACAGGCAAAATTCCTTCCCTCAGTGCCACTAAAAGATAGCTGTAGCCGTTTCTCATGATGGACTGATACACTCCCGAGAGTGTGTAGGAAAGTGCGAAAAAGAAATACTGAACTGCCATAAATCTTATAAACCTTGCGGCCTGCAGAAGCTCTTTTGTGGCTGATGGATCCAGAAAACCCCGGGCTACAAAGTTTGCCAGCAAAAGAAGTATCACCATTAAGACACCAAAGAGCCTTATGATTATCTTTTTTGAATACGTATAGGTCCTTACTATGGAATTGCCATCACCCTCTCCGAAAAGAAGACTGGTCAAAGAGGATGTGGTGTTAAACAGTCCAAGCCCCACGGCATTCATTATGGAAAAGAAGGAACAGGCTGCGGAAAGACCTGAGAGTTCCACCTCTGAGGCAATGGTCAGAAGAAAGGTATTGAAAAAAATAGACTTCAGGGCAAGGCTTCCCAGTGAGACCGCATGGGGGATTCCGCACAGAATAACTTCTTTTAGCTCACCCATATCCATCTTGGGAAACGAATAGCGCAGAACTCTCTCCTTCTTGGTGAAGTGGGACAGCACAACAAGGAGTCCTGCCACATTGCTGAGGGCTGTGGCAATAGCCATTCCAAACATTCCGCCGTAAAAAACAGCCACATTGAGATAATCAAAAAGAAAGTCACACAGAAGTGTGGCCAGCATGGAACCCATGGCCCTTTGTCTGTCATTATCAAGCATCATAAGCTCCGCCAGAGACATACTGATGCCCATGGGCAAAGCTGCAAAAGCAAATCCCCTAAGGTAATCTGCAGCCATCTGAATGATGTCTGGATCATCGGATCTTGCACCCAGAGTACTTGCGATAGCAGGCGAAAAGACAAAGAGAAGGCATGCAAGAACTACCATCAGAATAAAAAGAACAGTCATAACGAGACCGAATACCTGATTCACCTTATCCTTCTTTGCCATGCCCATATATCTGGTGCAGACCACAGCAAGGCCCGGGCCGAACAGTCCCCCCACCATATTTATAAGTATCGTCACGGGCTGCACAAGACCTGTTGCCGCCACCGCTTTACTTCCAAGAAACTGTCCCGTCATGATGGCATCTATCATCACACAGGCTATACCAAACAGCATACTGGTACCGGCTACTATCCATATTCCGATAAAAGTTTTTTTGATAAGCTGGTCGTTTGTATTCATTCCGCCACCCCTCGATAATTATTTTCTATATATTAATATACCATATCGCGTACATGATAATGATATAATAAGACAATGATAAAAAATACGTAGATCAGTTTTAGGGAGTACTATCGCAAATGAATTACTTTTTAAAAAGAGTCTCTGACATCACAAGCCGCTATCCCGACAGGATAGCAGCCATAGACGAAACCCGCACAATGACCTATGAGATGCTGGATCAGGAATCCGGCAGGGTCTATAACGCCTTAAAATCAGAGGGTATAGGCCCCGGCGATACAGTTCTTATCATCATGAAAAGAAATATCTCCTTCTTTCCATGCCTCTTAGGAGTTCTTAAGGCCGGCGCCTGCTTTGTGCCTTTAGAGAAAGGATATCCGGAACAAAGAGTCGAAAAGATAAAACAGGATTCCGGTTGCGCCAGGGTAATTGACGATGAAGTGTATGAGGAGATCCAAAACAGCTTCTCACCGCTCCAGGGTCAGGCAGATGCAGATCCCCATGATATGGCTTATCTCATCTACACCTCCGGCTCCACAGGAAATCCCAAGGGCGTCATCCATGAATATGGAAATCTTTCCCAAATGGCAGAATGCTATCCGGAGCAGGAAGATTATCCTCCGTTCAAAATAGCCTTTATTCCGCCCTTTTATTTTGTTGCCTCCGTCATTCTGCTTGGTGAATATCTGGTAAAAGGTCGTACCATATACCTTATCAGCAAGGACCTGGTAAGAAATCTGCCTGCACTCCTTGATTTCATCAAGGGTAACGGGATACAGGGCACATTTCTGTCCCCTTCCTATATGAGACTCTGCAATGTCGCAGATACCTGTCTGTCTCAGATAAGAGTAGGTTCAGAGCCTGCCAACGGGATCTGGTCGCCAAACACAGATATTACTATCCTCAACAGTTACTCCATGTCGGAAGCCGGATTTATCGTTTTGGAGCAGCCCTTGTTTCAGCCCTATGATCCTGCCCCTGTGGGTAAGCCCGTTCTCGACATCGACCTTCATCTGGTGGATGAAGACGGAAACCGCGTGGAAGGCCCCGGAACAGGAGAACTCTGCTTTAAGAACGAATATGTGAGAGGCTATCTCAATCTGCCGGAAAAGACAAAAGAGGTCTTCAGGGACGGCTACTACTACACCGGTGATTTGGCCAGGCGCGATGAAGAAGGTAGATTCTACATACTTGGAAGAAATGATGACATGATCAAGATCAACGGAAATCGAGTGGAACCCGCTGAGATTGAGAAAGTCATAAAAGACAATACAGGACTTTCACATGTTGTAGCCAAGGGCTTTTCCAATGATGGCAGGACCTTTGTGGTGGCATACTACATAAACAGTGAGGCAAAAGATAAAGGCCTTCTTAAGGACGGGAAGTTCACATTTAATACTTCAGATCTCTTAAAGGTTTTGCCTGAATATATGATCCCATCGTTCTTTGTGGGAATGGATGCCTTCCCCCTTAATCCAAACGGAAAGCTCTCAAGAAAAGATCTTTTGCCGCCGGAAACTTCAGACATGCCCCAAAGAGAATATATAGCCCCCGAAACCGACACCGAAAAGCTGATCTGTGATCTCTTTTCCCAGGTTCTGGGCATCAAAGAGGTGGGCGTAAACGATGACTTCTTCCTTTTGGGAGGAGATTCACTCACCGCCATAACCTTCGTGGAAAAATGCAGCAAAATAGGAATACAAATGGATTACAGGACTCTCTCGGAGTGCAGAGTTCCAAAAGAGCTTTCACTTAACTGGCATCAGAAAGAAGATGCCGGAAAAATGAAGCAGCTGGATGATGAGGCAAGAGAAAAAGTATGGCCGCAGCTGGAAGGTCAGATACTCCATGTGGACATGCAGAAGGTAGGTCCGGCATCACCCTTCTTAAATGTTCCCAGCCTATGGAAGCTTAAAAAGGATGTGGATCTTAACAGGCTTAAAAAAGCCATCGAGAAGGTCATTTCCCACCACCCCGTCCTGAATCTAAAGCTGTATGAGGAGAATGGCGGATACTATCAGAAATATGTAAAAGAATATGAAGAGCCGGTAAAGATCCTTGATATCACCGAAAAAGAGCTGGAGGATGTCAGGAAGATAAGGATAAATAAGCTAACAGATACAGATAAGCTCTACTGCTTCTATATCTATAGGACCACGGATGGAAATTACCTGTATTACAATATCCATCACTCCAATTGCGACGGCACATCTCTACAGATAATCAGAGATCAGATCTACCGCTGCTACATGGATGAAGCCTACGAGATACCGCCGGATTACTATTTCGAGATGGTACGGCGGCTCACCTTAAAGAAGCAGGACAAAGAAGCCTGTCAGAGTGCACTTAAGAAATATGAGGATATCATGGGAGACTCCTCATCCTGGCAGGGAAGAAAGATATTTCCAAAGCCTGATACCGATGGTCCTCCCGAAAAATCCGAATTGATAAAGGTTACGGATTTTGCCACCCTGGGGCCCGGAATAAACGACGCCTTCTTTATCACAGCAACCCTTCGTGCCATGGGAAAATACAACGGTACAGGCGAGGGTATGCTATGGGTTACCTCCAGTGAGAGAGACGATGAGATCAGGAAGAACACTGCAGGCTTTATCGCCCGCTTCCTTCCCTTATATCTCGGAAAAGAGAAGAACACTCAGGATATCATCAACAGGCAGATGGAATGTCTAAAGGCTTACCCGGAACTTGAAGATACTCTTTTCCCTATCAGTGACTTTTTTGACATGCTGCATTTCAATCATCTCGGAAGCCTTATGGAACAGGGAGAGATTGAAAACCTTACGGAAAAGAGCGAGGATCTGAGGATTTTTGACATAACACCGGGACTGTTGTCCCTGGTCATCACCGATCACCCTGATGATAACAAGGTTGACATGCTTCTTTACTACTCCACCAATCACTATAAAAAAGAGAGCATGGAGCGCTTTGTAAAACTGATTCTTGAAGAAGTCAAAAAATGGAAACGAGAATAAAGGAGAATAAATATGTTTACATTTGTTGAGTATGACAGCAACATCAATTACCGCGAACTTGACTGCACACCGGGTCTCTTTCACGAAGCGCTGAAATATGTTCTTCGAGGCGAAAGTCGCTTTCACGTTCACAACGAAGGTGCAGCTGATTTTGATATGTGCTATGACGACAATGACTGGTATACCAAAGCTGATCCTGCCTGCCCTGACAGCGATTTTTACAAGAGCGAACTGTTCTTTCCTCCGTATTATTTCTATGACGAGACAGATCTTGAAAAGATAAATATGTACATCCTGGATGGCTTTCAGGAGGTCTTCTTCGAAGAGGCCAATGAATACAGCCTTGTCCTGGCAGACCTTATCCTGAAGCACACAAATCTTCAGGTAACCTTCAGGGACCGCAAGGTAACTCTTTTCCCATGGCTTAAGGATAAGGTAGTGCTGTGCTTTATCCCTGAGAAGGAAAAGTCAATATATGTCCAAAAGAGCTTTTACCCCGTCTATAATACACCGGACAGATTCTGTTCTCTGGGCCTGTTCCACAGCATGTTCATTTTGCAGTGGATCACAGATCTTCCTAAAAAAGACCTCAAATATGTAGAGCTCACCATCAGAAAGACCGAGGGCATCGGAAGTGTATTAAACACTTATCTCAAAGCTCAGGAAGCCCTTGAAAAAATGGGAATTAAGATATATATAGCTCCCGGCAGCACCCGCTACACCGATAAACTTCTGACCACGTATTTTAAGATTGATGAAAAGCCTGAAGATGCAGATGAGACCAACACCGCCTTCGTCAAGTGCTTTAACTGCTTTGCCCTGAATAATTTCACGCAGCGAAATACAAGATGTATAAGCCTGGATGTTATAAAGCCGGCCCTTTTAAATGATATGAAGGAATATGCCGACCTGCTTCTTGGAAACAAAAAGACCCTGGGCGTATTACTCAGGGGAACGGATTTTATCATTGCCAATTTTGAAGACTCTTTCCACCCCAGCGACATCGACAGATGCATCAGTCTCATAGCTGAGCGTATGGAAAAATATAATTACGACAGGATTTTTGTGGCCACAGAGGATGATTATTACCTCAGCAAGATGCTAAAGGCATTTCCTCACAAGGTTATCACCGTCTCTCAGGAGCGCCACAAAGTCGAAGACTTTAAGAACCTTAAATATATCTCCGATCTTGAAAAAGAAACTCATTCCGAAGAAGCATATCAGGCATCCATAGAGGACACCACGGTAAATTACATCTATGCCATGTATATGCTCTCCAGGTGCGAGAGTTTCCTGGCCAACTGCATGTGCAATGGTGTGTGGATAGCCGAAGCCTTCAATGAGGGCAAGTTCATCCACAAGGATATTGTAAGCATGATGGACGATACTCAGAGCTAAAATACCTTACTGAACAAAAAGTGCCACCAGCGGTATGGTAAATACCGAGATCACCGTAAATAGAAATCGAAGATAGTATACAGCAAAATGAAAAAGAAGAGGTATTCCACAAGGATCATGGAAAAGGTTTTATTACCAAGTATACAGACAAAAATGTGTATGTTGATTTTGATGGGAAACAGCTGATATTTCCATATCCGGAGGCATTTGATAAGGAATACCTGACAAACAAATAATTATTGGTAAGAACTTAATATATTGAAATAAAAGAAAACCGGTACAACTACCGGCTTTCTTTATATACTATGTTAATTTTATTGATAATAGTAACTCTTGATCATTACTGATAGAAGAGAGGTTGCATATTTTATTCCCTAATCATAGTTGTATATGTGTCATAACCACCATCACCTTCAGAGTGAATATAAATAACAAATGAATTATCTGTGATATTGCTTATAGAAGAGATAGTGAAATCCAACTCGTCAGGATACCATATTTTTCCATTGATTCTTTCAGTATGATCAATGTTTTTTACTGAATAAGAACCATCAGAATTCCGAGTAAACGTTCCTTTCATTTTTAATGCATCTATTTCCGGGTACTCTCGGGTTGTGGTCCAATTATAGTATTCAAAATTCAATTTATCTGTTGTTCCGGAAAGAACAATGTATTCATCTTTGTCTTCTCCGAAATAGTTAGTCCCTGATTCATAGCCACTGCCCGAACGATATATGGTGTAGTTTGTATAACTGGATTTTTGATAGTATTTTCCCGGCTGAAGTGATCCGGAACCTATGGCGTTTGAAGCAATCTGTTTTATTTGAACAATGCCGTTTTCTGTCCATGCTCCGTCAGAATTAACTTCATATCCATCAACAATTGTATTTGTGAGAAGATATCCACCGGCATCAAAGTAATAGCACTCAGCGTTGCCATCATTATTTCCATCGATCCACTGCCATTGAGATGTGGTGTACGATCCATCATCGTTCAAGTAAAACCATCCGTTGGAATTCTTCCCCCAATTGCCTGCTAAAGATGATATACCAATGGTGAAAGCAATATCTAATGTAGAGACAAGTACTTTTGATATTTTCATTTTAACGCCTCCGTTAATGATTTATGGATAAAGTAGGAGTAATATCTCAACCTATAGTTTCATAGATCATATCCATGAATCCGCTGAAATTATCATCATAATGAAGTTGTGTAATCCTGCTTTCCTAGCTTGACGGCTATATTTAAAAGTTTGTACGGAATTTATCAATTCATATCAAGATTTTACCACATATTTAAAAAGTAATATACGGAAATAGGGATAATGATTTAACCTAAGGGAACACACCATCAGTCCCTCAAGGCCCTATATGGTCTAAAATTAGACAATATGAAAAACTGTTGAGTTGTGATATGCTTCTAACGTCCATGAGACATCTAACGATTAATCCTAGAAATTCTTTTCAGAAAGATCATTCCCGATTATACAAATTTTATTATCAGCTTTGCGCAGAACTGATATATAATCAAGGCGAGAGGTTCATATCTTTCTCGCTGTACTTTAGGAGCAGATATGGAACAATTTACAGGATTGGGGAAAGTCATAGTGGCTACAGACCCCGATAAGATCCGGCTGGATATGACGGTAAAAAATATCCTTGCATATAAACCATTGCTTGCGAGGATTTTCAAGGAAGTTGTATCTGAGTGCCGGGATATGAATTATGACGAGATTGAAGCCTGTATAGAAGGTGATGTTCTCGTCAGTAAGGTTTATGTTGACAGTGGGCTCACCAATGCAGGTGAACGTATAGACGGACTGAATACAGAAGCATATTTGAACGAGGAAGGTCTGGACAGATACGATATACGTACGTATCTCAGGCTGCCTGGCAAAGGAGATTCAGAGTATATAAAGCTCATCATAAACCTTGAAGCCCAGAATGAAGATAAACCCGGATATGATTTACCGCTGAGGGCATTATTCTACTGCTGCCGTATGATCTCGGCACAGCAGGGAGTTGAGTTTACTACAGATAGTGACGATCCCGTGAAGTATGGGAATATCAAAAAGGTATACTCTATCTGGCTTTGCACCGGAGCTGCTCAGACCAGAGCAAATTCAATTGAGGTTTATAAAATTGACAGAAGTTTTTTGTTTGGTAGTAATTCAGATGATCCTAAGTATGATATTCTCAATGCGATCATCATCTATATCAGTAAAAACCATGACCACGAGAATGCCGAGAATGAAATGATTCGGATGCTTACGGATCTGTTTGATAAACGGATCAATGGAGCCGAAAAGGTTATGAAACTAAAGTCAGTTTATGGTCTTAAAATAACAAGAGAAGTTGAAAGTGAGGTGAAAGGTTTGTGTACTTATGCAGATGCTATTGAGAATGAAGCGCTATTGAAAGGATTAAAGGCTTTAGTTCATAGTCTAAAGGTATATGTAAGCGATTTTGATGAGTTGTATACTGTTGTTACAAAAAACGAAGAATATGAAAAGGTTTCAAGAGAAACTGTAATGAAGTATTACAATGAGACTACTGTAAACTCTTAGTTTATTGAATCTGGTACTTTGATTTGAATTATTTTTTTACCCGGTTCCAATATTCAGGTACCCGCATCGAGAACTATCCCGGTGTGGGTACATTTTGTTTATTTATAATGTGAAAGAAAGTAAAGGATGCACATTCTTTTCTATGGACTTTGAATCTGGATAGTTTTAAATCAAGCTCAAAGAGTATCCTGGATAAAGAAACAGAAACCGTAGATAGTATTCCGGAAAATGAAAACGACGTGGTGTTCCATAAGGATCATGGTAAGGGTTTTATCGTCAAATATACAGACAAAAATGTTTATGTTGATTTTGATGGGAAACAGCTAATATTTCCGTATCCGGAGGCATTTGATAAGGGGTACCTGTCTCATGAATATTCGAAATAACATACAGAGACGGTTCGTAAGAGCCGTCTCTGTTTTTTGAAATTCTAATGATTCTACTTGTCTGATGAAGAAGCTTCTTTAATCCCTTCTATAAAAGTCTTTTCGTCAAATTCGGTTATACACACGTCCAACACCTCCGATCTGTGAATACTTAGGAACTCAGTTAGAATTCCATCATTAATGCACGAAACTACAGCTGCATCAACAGCTTTTGATATATCATTGGTTTCCGAAAGAAAATTTCTTATTCTTTCGACAAGGATCATATATTCATCCAAAAGTTAATGTTTAATTCTGTATCCTTCATTAATTACTTTCTTAGCTTGAGTATAACACTATACCTAGCCGCTTTTAATGAATTTTTGATAAAGTGGGATTGTTTTTGAAATAATTGACTATTATTTCCTTTGACCTGAGAATCATATCATGGTCTGAGGGAAATGCATATGGTCTATATTCAGACTATATGAAAATATATCGGTCTGTGATATGATGCCAGCGTCTTATGAGACATCTAACGTTTTAATCTTAGAAATTCTTTTCAGAATGATCATTCCCGACAATGTATTTTCATAGACAAATCGCATAATTAAGTATATTATAATAGTAAGTGGGATATCCCACCACGGAGGTAAGAATCATGATGGCAGTAAAAGATTACACAGTTCATATTGATAGCAAGAAAAGAATAACGCTAAGAGGTGCTTTGTTTCAGTACTATAATGTTAAGGAATATGACAATGGTTGCATTATTTTAGAGCCTAGAGAACTTACAGTTCCAGATAGTATTTCCACACGTACGTTAGAGGATATGGATAAAGCAATCCGTAATTTTAAAATGGGAGAGGTATCTCCGGAAATTGATTTATCTGATTTTTAATGTACAAACGGAGTTACTAAATGTCATATAAAATACGAATGGGCATACAATAGGTGGCAGTATGATAGATATATATACAGAGAAAAAAGAATCAAAAGACTGGATTCTTCAAAATGATCTCTATTTTAATCTAAATACAAGTAATGAAGACCTTTCTGATGAAGACATTAAACTTATCAAACAAATTGATGGTGCCAAGATAACACCTGATAAGCATATAGAAACAAAGTATGGCATAGGAACAATTCGTAATTTGTCTTCCGGGTGCAAGACATTGCTTAATATTGTGAAACATCCTGAAAAAGTAGTATGTGTTGAAGAATGTGGTCCAAATGTTTTGCAAGTAATATTCACTATGGATGATATCAAGATATATATGTCGAGGCCTTCTCTCTTTGCTATACCTAATGATGTAAAAATCAGATTTAACGATACAGATGTTGTCACAGGTGGAACCGGATATCAAAGATGGTGGAGAAGAGAGTATGAAAGGAGAGAAGCACTTGATTTATAAGAAGATATTGTTTAAAGCGGATCCATTTTCATATGATCTGGAGTTTGATGACAGAATAACACTTGTAGGTGGAGATAGTGGAACAGGGAAAACGGTTCTCTATGAAATTCTGGAAGATTTAAGACTTACCGATGAATATAAAGCTATTAAACTTTTTAACTATAAATCAGATGATATTGTTACATCCATAAAGCAGTGCAGACATAATTTTATAGTGGTGGATAATGCTGATATTTTGCTTGATGATGATATCAAAAAATTTATCAACTTTGAATTTTCCAATCAGTATATGCTTTTTTCAAGAAATTGTGATGGATTAAATGTATCTGATAATAGTTTTAAAGTATTAAAACTTAACGATAACAGGATCACATTGGAAGAGGAGCTTTGATATATGAAATATCTGTGGACGGAAGATACCGGAGCGGGACTTCATTTCTGGGAATTAGTCAACAGACTTATTTTTGATGGAACCCTTAAAGTTGAAAGCAAATTTAGTAATCAAGGTATTTTGGATGCACTGGATGATTTAAATCTGAATGATGAAGATAAGTACTATATTGCATTTGATTATGTGGTTGACAATCAAGACATTCGCAATAAGTATAGACTGTTGAAATCTATTTCCGATGTATCTGATGGAAAGGTCATAATACTTGATATGATTTCCTTTGAGTACCTGATTCTGGCATTTGATAAACTGGTTCAATGGACCGGGTCAGGAAAAACAGATAAAATCAGAATGAGAGAGGATATACTAGCTGCTGTTGAGAATCATAGGATAAATCTGTCAAAAATAGAAAATGAAAAGACTCTACAGTATTTATCCGGATTCAAGAGATTTTCAACAGAACGTGTGATGAAATCTCTTACAGGTGAATTGACGGAAAACGAAAAGTGGTCTATAAAGGGAAAGCTAATGGGCGAATGTTGGTACAAAGACTGCTGTGTGTCTGATCGCCCTGATAAAAATAAGTGTGGTAATCCAGAAATCAGAGATGGAAATGAGAAGATGAAGGAACTGTTTCAATCGGAAACCATAAATAGAATCATCTCTACTATATGAAGCAGCATTATGCCGGATAGTAAAATGACAAGGATAGTACAGAATGATTCTTGCAGAAAAAACAAAAGCTCTATGGTGAATACAAGCTAAGTTTCCGGGTGGATGGCATTTTTTCAAATGCTATTTGCCCGCTTTTTTAATTCTCAAGAGAGCTTGCCACGATTGTCCCGTATTCCAGATGACATTTACAAACCTGTCCTTTAAATCGTGCAGGATGATATAATGGGTATAACGTACAAAGAAAATGAAACCCTTTATCATATATAGGAGGCTGGAAATGTCCAGAGGATCAAATCAAAAGTTCAAATTCACATATCTTATGGATTTTATGTTGACAGGCACCTGACTTTATAACATATTCATTTGCGAATAATAAAATCATGTTAAGTGTTAATTGATTTTAAATAACTAGAGGGCGGTTCCTTAACGAGAGCCGTCTTTTTGTCCCCCCTCCTCCAGGACCGTATGGTCTAAAATTAGACAATATGAAAAACTGTTGAGTTGTGATATGCTTCTAACGTCCATGAGACATCTAACGATTAATCCTAGAAATTCTTTTCAGAATGATCATTCCCGATTATACAAATTTTATTATCAGCTTTGCGCAGAACTGATATATAATCAAAGCGAGAGGTTCATATCTTTCTCGCTGTACTTTAGGAGCAGATATGGAACAATTTACAGGATTGGGGAAAGCCATAGTGGCTACAGACCCCGATAAGATCCGGCTGGATATGACGGTAAAAAATATCCTTGCATATAAACCATTGCTTGCGAGGATTTTCAAGGAAGTTGTATCTGAGTGCCGGGATATGAATTATGACGAGATTGAAGCCTGTATAGAAGGTGATGTTCTCGTCAGTAAGGTTTATATTGACAGCGGGCTCACCAATGCAGGTGAACGTATTGATGGTTTGAATACCGAAGCGTATTTGAACGAAGAAGGTCTGGACAGATACGATATACGCACGTATCTTAGATTGCCTGGCAAAGGTGGGTCAGAGTTTATAAAGCTCATCATAAATCTTGAAGCACAAAATGAAGATAAGCCAGGATATGATTTACCGCTAAGAGCCTTATTCTATTGCTGCCGTATGATTTCGGCACAGCAGGGAGTTGAGTTTACAACGGACAGTAATGACCCTGTAAAGTATGGGAATATAAAGAAGGTGTACTCCATCTGGCTTTGCACAAAAGCGGCGCAGATCAGAGCAAATTCAATTGAGGTTTATAGTATTGACAAAAGTTTTTTGTTTGGTAGTAATTCAGATGATCCGAGGTATGATATTCTCAATGCGATCATCATCTATATCAGTAAAAACCATGACCACGAGAATGCCGAGAATGAAATGATTCGGATGCTTACAGATCTGTTTGATAAACGGATCACTGGAGCAGAAAAGGTTATGAAACTAAAGTCAGTTTATGGTCTTAAAATGACAAGAGAAGTTGAAAGTGAGGTGAAAGGTTTGTGTACTTATGCAGATGCTATTGAGAATGAAGCAACAGCCAAAGAAAATGAACGTGGACTTAAGGCGTTGGTTAAGAGTCTAAAGGTATATGTTAAAGACTTTGATGAGTTATATATCGCAGTCACAAATAACGAAAACTATGAAAATGCTTCAAGAGAAACTGTAATGAAGTATTATAATGAGACTACTGTAAGCTCATAGTTTATTGCAGCCGATAATATTTTTTTTGAATCTCACATCGAGAACTGATCTCGGTGTGGGATTTTTTTTACACGATATTATGAACATAATAGACCACATCCCGTTTCCCTTGAATCATCCAGGTCCACCCGTGTCTGATAATTGTCATCTCAACAATATGTTACTGCTCACTACCCAGCCAAATTAAGTAAATAAGATGGATACAGAAGATGCATTGCTTTGTTTTTTGAATGGAAACGTTCACGGCGTTGTAGTGCATGAGCTTCCTGAAGAGTCATACTGTTCCTCCTGATAAGGGTTAAGCATTGATACGGTCGAGTTCTTTCTTAAGTGCATTGATCTGAAGTTTAAGCTGACGATTTTCGTCTTCCAATTCCTGAATACGTTTATCCTTATCTATTTCAGGAGAAGGGGATTTTGGTTGTGATTTTGCACCTTTATTTCTACCATCGGTAGGAATGATTTCGCCGGTATTTGGATCGAGTTTACCTATCAATGTTCGCTTGGCACGGGAACATTTCTTCTCCTTATCGTAGTAGGATTTGGAGTCATAAACATAAGTGATGCCTGTTCTTTTGTCGAACTGTTTAATGATAGCCATTTAAAATACCTCCTATATGGTTATGCGTTTATTATATCTCATAACCATATAAAGTGCAATAAAAAAATAGCGAAAACCCGCTATTTTACTGACTTTTTTGAAGATTATTGAATAGAAAATATGGTTACGAGATAGGCTATTTGGCTGGGCAGTGAACAGTAACGGCTATCCGCCCTCTTTTTTTAATGCACATTTTTTTGCTATGCCCATATGTTACTGTATGTATAACTTAAAAAGAATCAACACCAAAAATGATTTCTTTTTAAACACATTGCTGCATCCGTGACCAATACAATGGCGGATACATTTTATTTCTATAACAATATATATCTTTAATCAAATGATTATTGGGAGGATATAATGTTTAGGATTCTTATGAAGAAAACAATTATGGTTAAGAACATAGACGTGAGAATCAAGTATGCTGCCGGCTACGATGATTATGAGATTGCAGAAAGATGTGGCATGAATGTAGAAGCATTCCGTGAAAAAAGGAGAGAAGTACTTGACCAGGAGGAGTATCTTTACAAGCAGAGGTTTGATACAGATGCAAAAGATTTTATACGGGATGGAATCTTCTGTATAAAAGGTATGAATTGATCAAGAACTAAATGTCAATAGATCTTAAATGTGAGGTGAAGCATGGAACGAGTATTATTTGAATCTGAAATTTTTAACGAGAAAGCAAAGGGAATGTTTCCCTTCAGGATAAGAGTATCTGAATCTATAGCAAATGGAAATCATACGGTGCAAGTCATCCATGAAGAATATGAAAAGATTGGAGATAACCTAGTGGTTAAAAGCCAAAAGTTATTAAATGGTTCAGTATGGCATGATTAAAAATCCCAGGACAAGCTGTTAAAGGTTTTGAAAAAATCCATGAACTGATGTAGCGACAACTAAAGAAAACTATGTGTTTAGCCCTGCTCGTAAAAGAGCAGATCAGGGGGATTGGGGGCTTCCCCTCAACAAGCAAAGAGACATTCTGTACAGGATGTCTCTGCTTGCCAAGGTTGTACCGAATTCGGTACAATCGTGGTTATCCCGAAAACATAGTTATACCGAATGCAAACGACAAACCCCTACTTTAAAGGATTCTTTCGAAAAATTTCGGTATAACTTTTTTAAACGCTGTTTCAAATTTATGATCTGAGTCTCAAGTGCCAGAACTGTTTTCGGTATAATTTTTCGATTAATCTTTTATCAAGATATGGTGCTGAGATTTCAATATTTTGGATAAAGCCTACACTATGATGTGATCTGCAGGAATAAAAGTTATACCGAAATGTGAAATGAAAATTGGACAGAGAATCAAAATTTGTTTCTAACCAAGTAAAAAGTTATACCAAAAAGACCATGGGAATTCCTTATTAATACAGAGGATTTTATAAGTGTTCGGTATAACTCAAAATTCGGTATAACCACGAGAACCAACTCCAAATAGCCAACCTTATCTGATAATTATACTATTATTTTGTTGTACAAAAGTTAATATTTAGGTATCTAAAGATATGCATAACATTTTGATCATATAATGATATAATGAGACTGGTGGCTTATATTTTATATGGAAAGGTATTATTATGGCAGTCTCTTATAATGGCTTATGGAAAATGTTAATCGATAAGAAAATGTTCAAGAAGGATTTAGCAGAAGAACTTAATATTAGTTCTGCGACTATGGCGAAAATGGGAAAAGGAGAGAAGGTCTCACTGGAAGTATTGCAAAAGATATGTGTTTACATGAACTGTGATATTGGAGACATTATTAGCTTTGAAAAATCCATTGAGTCACCTTCGAAAGATAACTTCGATGAAAGATAAAAAACAGATTACCATTTTGCTATATATCTAAAATGATCAATGTGGTCTATAAAAAGGAATCAAATGAGCAAAAAAACGCCTGAACAAATTAGCTTTAATATGAAGCAAGTAAAAAATAAAGATTCACAAATTGAGCTATTGCTCAGAAAAGAACTTTGGTCAAGAGGAATACGTTATAGAAAGAACGTTAGAAAGATATTTGGGAATCCGGATATAACATTTATTGGGCTAAAAATAGCAGTATTCTGTGATAGCGAATTCTGGCATGGCTATGATTGGGAAAACAGAAAAAATGATTTTAAATCTAACAGGGAATTCTGGATACCTAAGATTGAAAGAAATATGGAGAGGGATAGGGAAGTTAATGAATATTTAGAAAATGACGGATGGTTAGTGCTAAGGTTTTGGGGTAAAGAGATAAAGAATAATACTCAAATATGCGCAGATAAAATAGAAGCGGCGATAAAGGAGAGAAAACATGTATAAATCAATAGATTTATTTGCAGGAATCGGAGGTATCCGTAAGGGATTTGATAATGCTTTCGGAGATGACATAAAAACAGTATTTGTAAGTGAATGGGATGAATTTGCTCAGAAGACTTATAAAGCGAACTACAAGGATGATTTTGAAATAGCCGGTGATATTACACAAATAGATGAAAAGGATATTCCCTCATTCGATATTTGTTTGGCGGGATTTCCATGCCAGGCATTTTCTATGGCTGGGAAACACATGGGCTTTGATGATGACTATAAAGGAAAATGTCGAGGAACACTATTTCAAGATGTTGTAAGAATATGTGAATATCATAAGCCAAAAATTATTTTTTGTGAGAATGTAAAGGGATTAACAATTCATGATAAAGGTAGAACCTTCAAAGTAATAAAGGGAGCATTTGAGCAAATTGGGTATAAGGTATATGACAAGATTCTCAACAGTAAAGATTTTGGAGTTCCTCAAAACAGAGAAAGAATCTATTTGGTATGCATAAGGAATGATTTACTTAAAGAAAAATGCCCTGAGGGATTTGTATTTCCTGTTGGCGAAGGAGAAAAAACTACCATAAGAGATATCATTGATCCGGCCCCAGTGCCATCTAAATATTATTTGAGTGATGTATATTTGGATACTCTTAGAAAACATAGAGCACGCCATGAAGCAGCTGGGCACGGTTTTGGATATGAAGTTAGAGATCTGGACGGAATAGCAGGAACAATTGTATGTGGTGGAATGGGACGTGAAAGAAATCTTATTGTTGATGAGCGTGAGCATTCTATGACACCGACTACTCACATTAAAGGAGAAATAAACAAAGAAGGAATTAGAAAGATGACACCAAGAGAGTGGGCAAGATTGCAGGGTTTTCCTGAAGATTTCAAGCTGGAATTGGCAGATACACATCTTTATAAACAGTTCGGAAACAGTGTCACTGTTAATGTTATTGAATCCATTGCAAAAGAAGTATTAAAAGTCTTGGAGGGAAAATAATGAATAGAGGTGAATGGGGCGAGCCTTATGCTGCTTTAAGACTACTAGGATATAAGAAATTGTTTATTGCAAACGAAAACGGTGATCCAAATCCCAATGAATGGATGGATGTTTTGAAAATTGTTCGTCAAGAAACAAATGACCGTATTGTCACATATCACTGTAACGGAATAGACCAAAATATTGATATAGAAATTAATAATGTTCCTGTAGCTAGTATTCAAGCCGATAAATTCAAACATATAGCGGATTTATTGAAGAATGACATTATTAATTCAACCGGTAGATCGTTTAATGTATCTGATGAGGTTGTGGATTTTCTTCAAAAAGCAGAAATTCAACACATGAAAGCAAAAAGTGTTGAAAAAAGCGATATTTTTCTCGATACAAGAGATCCTCGTAGTTCAATAGTCAGAGAAAATATTGGATTTTCTATAAAGTGTGAATTCGGTGAGAATCCAACGCTTTTCAACACAGCAAAGGCATCAGCTGCTAAATTTAAAATTAGTGGAATGAATGATGTACTGATGAAAGAAATTAACTCGTTAGTTGACGGTAAAGGTCACGCTGCTGTGTCAGAACGGTGCAATTCAATCCGTGAGCATGGATGCAAATTAGAATATGTTGGATATGAACTTGCATCAAAAGCAAAATGCGAAGCATTTAAGGAAAATCTTGATTTGATTAACCCAAATCTTCCGATTGTGATTCAACGCATACTTTGGAATCATTTTATGGAACGACAGGCAGAAACAGATATCGTATCTGTGATGAATAAAATCATAAATGAAAATCCATGTAATATTACTCTTCCCGAGACTAAGTATCCTTATATGGTAAAAATGTTTTTATATTCGGCATATTGCGGAATGACTGCAAGTACAATCTGGGATGGAAAGAGTACCGTCAAAGGAGGATATATAACAATTAAAAAAACGGGAGAAGTTGTTGCAAACTATGCTCTTGAATCTGAGGCTTTTAAGAATTTTTTGTATACACATTGTTATTTGGATTTTCCTTCGACAGACCAGGGTCATGGAGCATATGGAGAAGTGTATAAACAAAATGAAGAATATTATTTTAAATTGAATTTTCAGATTCGTATCAGGTAACTACAACATCATAAAACAGAAAGGAAAAGTGGTGTTTTCGATATTGATTACATCAAATTAGAATATTATGGATAATACAACAATTTTTGAATTAATAGAAAAAGCAAATTCGGATAATAAGAAAACCCTTTCCAAAGAAGATCAAAGAAAATATGTAGACACTCTTGCTCCTTGTTTGAAAGAAAATGGAATCACTGATGAAACGGTTTACTTCTATGTTAATGGAATCAAATTTGGTTCATCATTTTGTATTGTTTCTTGGAACAGACAGTTTGATGAAAAAATACAGGCAGAGAATTACGACAAGTTATTGAATAATAAAAATTTCAAAGAACAAGACAATGTAGCTAAGTTAAGAATAATATTATCCTTACTAATTCAAGAATTATGTAATCAAAAACAAAATGATGTTATTGTCGGAGAATTATTACATCGGTTGGTTGAATTATCATACAAAAAAGATGGAACAAGGATATCAAATTTAGGAGCTATATTTCGAACTTATTTCGTAAATAATATGCGGTATGGAGTAATTTTGCCGGATATTGATAAATACAGCTTTTCAAAAGAATATACGAAAGAATTAATACTATTTCTGGAAGAAGCCATAAATGGAGTAGTACCCAAGGGTGATAATGAAATCACAAACAGAAACAATGTACGTAATTGGATTAAAAAAGAAAAAATGAAGATCGACTATTTGGGATCGGAAACGGAATCAATAAACGAAATAAATTCAACAGTTAATAATCAAAATATTGAGAATCCAAAGGAAAAATCTTTCAAAAATAATATATCCCATTATGATGTAAAGAACGTTATATCAAAAAAACTGTTGGGCTTAATTGAGGAAATAGAAGATTTAGATTCTAATCTTAGAAAAGCGCAAGCGGAATCACATAATAAAGGAAAAGAAATTTCACGATTAAAAAATGATTTGAAAAAGTATGAAGATTTATATAAATCCAGCACAGATGAAAACACCAAAATCAGAAATGAATTAGAAGAAGTAAAAAAGAAAAATATAGAGCTTGAAATTAATAATAAAGAACTAGCTGATAGAGTTAACCGCCAAGTTAATGTGATCGATATATATGATCAAGATAAAGCTAATACTAAAGATGAGATTCAAAACCAGATTGCAACAGGATTAAAAAAAATATTTGAAGATTATAAATCTGCAGAAAATATGCAAATGACAATTGATTTGGGTGAAAACATGCGTGATTCCCTTGATGATATATTTAGAAAGTTGAAGAAAATGGGGATAGACATTGAGGGGAGATAATATATGGTCAATAATTATAGCTGGTATGGAATTGATTTCGGAACTACTAATAGTGCAGCTTCATCGATGACAGGAGATGTCAAGGAAAATGTCAGGCAGATAAACTATGGAGACGATGAAGGTCGTCCATTTCCTTCACTGGTTGCCATAAATAAAAAAACCGGAAAAGTGATTACAGGTAGAGAAGCAAAAACCAGAAGAAATGAATTAGAGGGTGAATATTCTTATTTTTCTTCTATTAAATCTATAATTGCAGATGACAAAACAATAGAAATTGCGGGAAAAAAATGGACTCCTATAGATATAGCATCAGAGATTTTCAAAGGATTAAAGGAAAAGATTGGAAATGAAAGACCTTGTAATGAAGCAATTATAGCTGTACCAATAGGATTTACTGCAGATAAAAAGAGGAATTTAAGAGAAGCTGCTCGAAGAGCAGGAATAGAAGTAAAAATGTTTGTTAGCGAGCCTACAGCTGCCTACTGTAGTAACTATGCAGCATTGAAAAGCTATCATCATGTAGCTGTATTTGACTGGGGTGGCGGAACTTTAGATGTTGCAATCCTTCGAATTGAAAATGGTAAAGTTTATGAATTAGCTACTGAAGGTATGCAAATAGCCGGTGATGATATTGATATGAAACTTGCAAGAAAAATGCATCTCGAATTTTGCAAAAAACAGGGTATATCAAAATCTTTTGATGATGTTGATGTGATATCAAAAGATTTGCTTCTAGGTAGGTGTGAAGATGCAAAAATCGAGCTTAGCGATGATGAAGACTATGCAAGAATTAATTTGAATAATTATGATGAACTCGGAACGGTTAGATCAGTTCTTGAATATGATCAATTCAAAGAATTAATTGAACCTGAAGTAAATGATGCGTTATTTTGTCTAAAGTCAGCAATAAATAAATCAGGCTTAAATAAAGCAAATATAGATTGCATCCTTTGTGTAGGTGGTTCAAGTAAACTACGTCCATTAAAAGAAAAACTAGTCGATGAATACGGTAAAGATATGCTGTATTATCCCCAAATGGTCATGTGGGACATAGCTAAAGGAGCATCTCTGATAAGTATGTCATCAGGAACATATGGTCTCAATCAAAATCTTGGTATTATGTTAAGCGACGGTGAGTTTTATACGCTACTAAATAAAGGCCAACTGTTACCATGTAAAGAAAAACAGATAAGTGTGGCACTTGTCACTGACGAAAAATTCGCTAAACTTGTATTCACGGATTCAAAAGATGAAAGATCTCGCTCGTTTATTCAATATGTCAAAGTCCCTGCAGGAGGTTTTTATGAGGAACAATTTATTATATCGTGTTTTATAGATCCTGATAATTTATTCCATCTGAAAGTGCAAAGTAGTAGATTTATGAGAAAAATACTTCATACTTGGACATACGATAAATTAAAAGTGTTTTATGATTTAGAAGGAAGAAATTCATGACAGATAGTAATATTTCTTTTGCCAGTAATGTAAATCTTATAACATCCGATCCAACCAGAATGAGAAATGGAGATAAGGACTTCTTTTCAAGAATCACTGATTTTTATGCTTTGAAGAAATTGTATGAAATGTGCGGAAATACAACTAATTCAAAAATGTATAGGTTTCCATATGATCAGAAAGTTATATTATGTGGGGATTTTGGATTCTCTGTTAGATCAGAAGATGAGAAAATTCTAAAAGAGAATGATCAAAAAGATGAATTGTATGGCTATAAAAAATATGATCCAGACATACTCTTTCCATTGATAGATGAATTATATCTTAATTATAGCGAATCGGTATGGGATAAAGATCATAATTGGTGGGAAAGAGGTAATGATCTTTTTGATTACTCAGGAAATGTTGGATTTAGCTTATGGAAACCTACAAAATATCAGGTTGGTAACGTACCTATCAGCGGTGGAGGAACATTATTTACATCTTATATAAGTAAAGAAGTTGAAAAAATTCAAGGTATCGAAGGCAAATATATCCCTATTGTAGACGCTGATTTATCGGAATTAGATGAAAAAGATCCTTATTATTATATATACCAAAAAACTGCAGGAGCAGCTGAAATAGATGATGTTACCATAAAGAATAGAGAAGCTGATTTATACCTCCAAAAATATTCTATTTACAATGCATTTGAAGAAACAAGTCAAAGTAAAATAATTGAAAGTGATATATCAGAAAATATTTTTGTTGATGCAGGTCCGGGTACAGGAAAGACATATACACTAATGAATAAATTGGTTTATATGGTGGATGAATTAGAAGTAGATCCTGAAACTATTGTTGTACTCTGCTTTACTAATGCTGCTGTAGCAGAAATAAAAAAAAGAAAGAATGATCTGTCGTATGAAGGCGCAAGTCGTGCGATAAGAAATGTTGATGTCAGAACATTTCATTCTTTTGCATGGTGGTTAATAAATGTATACAATAATGAAATGCAAGAAGAAAATAACTGGGCTCATATAGACATGAATAGCTTAAGTTATGATGGTAGCATAATTAGAGCTACAAAGATAATTAAAGATTATCCTGAAGTAGTTCTTGGGGGATGGAAACATTTTATTGTAGATGAAATTCAAGATCTAACTGACGTAAGGGCCAGAATGGTACTTGAACTAATTAATGGCTGTAATAAAGTTGGTTGTGGTGTAACTGTTTTAGGTGACTCATGTCAGGCTATATATGATTATAACCAACAGGAAGTTTTATATCCCATGACGTCTACCAAGTTCTACAAGGCTTTATTTAAAATGCTTTTCAAAAATGCATCCATGTATAAGCTGACATTTAATCATCGACAAACAGATTCATTGATATGGATTACTCAAGGTTTAAGAGAAGCTATACTCAGCGAAAAAATCCCTGAAATGAAAGCTGAAGTAAAAAAATTATATGATTCTATGGGACGATTCGAAGGAAGGAATATTTCAGATTCTTTAAGTGAAAAAACTTTGAACGAACTTGCTGGTGATGGAAATGTTTGTCTTCTTTGCAGAAACAACGGTCAAGTATTAAGACTATCAGCTCAATTACGAAAAAGAGGAATTTCACATACTGTAAATGCATATGAACATGTAAAATGTTTTGCCTCATGGGTTGGCTCTGTACTGTACAGATATGAAAAACAACAGATTTCACAAGAAGAGTTTATTGAAAGATATAATAGGAGGACAATTGATTCATATGCAAAAGCAGAAGAAGTATGGGATAAGATAGCTACTATTCTAAAAAAACCTGACAATGTATATCTCGGGATTGAAGAAATATTATCAGTTATAGTCACATCACAAGTTGATGATCCGATTTTTCATAATTATTCAGACTCTAAGATAATAGTTTCAAATATACATAGAGCTAAAGGGCGAGAATATAATGCGGTCATTATAGATCAAAACTTTATAAAAGGATTAATTGGTCCTAACAAAACAGACCCTGGTGAATTTAAAACATTATATGTGGCAGTAACAAGACCAAAGAACAGTCTGTATTCAGCGCATTTAATTAAAAGCGATATACGTATTTGGCAAATATACAAAACCGGAAGCAAAAGATGGGTAAAGTTTGAGAATCGTACTTTAAAGTATATGGAAGTGCGTAGCACAGATATAAATATAGAATCCTTTAATCGATTGGGAAATGATGTTCAAACATATATTACAGAAAAAATTGTTTCGGGAGATGAAATTATACTTAGAAGGAGTAAGGCCCATGAGATTCTAAGGTACGACATAGTACATATAAATGATGAGGGTGAACGTGTAATTGGAGAAATAAATACTATATTGATGGATGATATGGAAGCAATGTTGGAGACTGAAGATCATTTTCAGTGGCCGATTGAAATACATGAATTGTATGTTACAGATGTCTTTTCAAATATAGAATTTGAAAATGATATAATACGTGACATTTGGAGTTGGGTGGATTTTTGTGGAGTCGGTAGATTAGTATATGATGTCTATTAAAATGGAGGATTTATAATGGCGTTTTCTGATTATTATAATGCCAGAGATATTATTACAGATATTATTTCAAAAGATTTATTAGGGCCTGTCATGGATGATGAAATAATCATTAATGAAAGACCATTAGATTATTATATTTTAGGCAAATTATATCCTGCTGATACAGAGGCAGATTTAACTCTTGGAATGTCTTCTGATGATTGTGGAGATTTAGATGAAGAAAACAGTATTTCGCTGTGTAATGGTCGAAATCCATCATCTTTTGGAATATCAATTGCTGTTAAGCCTGGAGCGAGTTCATTTAAAATTTCCGGAAAAGCAGCCAGATACGTGAAAACTGAATTTAATTCCGTCCAAGAAAAACTTGGTTTACAAGATACAGACGATAATAGAAAAAAAACATACTGGAGAAGAGAACAACTACCTGAAGTTAATACAACTATAAATGTAAATGAAATTGTTGTCGGTAAAGCAAAGATTATATCTGTTTCTGATGGGCTGGAAATAAGAGTATTGGCTCATAGAATAATGAAAGATGGGGCTAAGATAATTACAGTTACAATGACTAACACATTCTCAAAATGTGATGATTATAAATTAGAATCTTCTTATTCTTTTTTTCAACCATCATTGGTGATATACGAAACAGAAAAAAACACCATCGGAGAACTGGTATACAGAGTTGATATGAGTACCGATGAAGAACTTGTAGAGTTAAACATGCTCTATCATAATGTCAAGAATTACGCATCCGGCCACGGATGTGCTGTTCAAGTAGAAGAAATCAATGGTCTAAAACATATTTGTTCAAGATTTCTTCCAACTCACGAAGTGAAACAAATGAAGCCATCTACCAAATTTAATAGTGAGATTCTCTCAATGAAATTTCTTTCGGAAGCAACTTCTAAAGAAATACAAGATGGGCTTAATCTTTTGGTAGATGAATATGATAATTGGATTAAAGAACAAAAAAAGACTATCCTTGATCTTCAAAAAGAATATAGACTGGCAGCTGAAAAGAATATTTCTAAATGTTTGAGAACAAGTGAAAGAATCAAAAAATCAATTCATTATTTAGACGATATAAAAGTTTACCAGGCCTTTACACTTGCAAATAAAGCAATGTTTCAACAAAGAAAGGACATGCTTATTCGTACAAACAAGTTCGAATCAGACGAAAAAATACGTTGGTATCCATTTCAGCTTGCTTTTTTTGTTCAGGAAATATGCTCTTTTGCCGATCCAAAAGGCGAAGAACGTAAAAATGTTGATTTACTATGGTTCCCTACAGGTGGAGGAAAAACAGAAGCTTATTTGGGAATTGCAGCATTTGTTATTTTTTTAAGACGTTTAACCAAAGGAGATAAAGGAAATGGAGTAACTGTACTTATGCGTTATACAATGAGGTTACTTACATTCCAACAGTTTGAAAGAGCATCTGCTTTGATTTGTGCTTGCGAGGTTTTAAGAAGAAATGAAAATATTCCCGGAGGTGAAATAGGTATTGGTTTGTGGGCAGGTCAAGCACTTACTCCAAATAAAATCGAAGATGCAGAAAAGATTCTGAACGGAGATGAACCCGGCGATATTGGATATGAAATTGGAAATCCGGTTCAGTTAAGTCGATGCCCGCATTGTGGAGCTCCTATAACGTCAAATAATTATTCTTGCGATAAATCAAAAAAAAGAATGATTATAAAATGTTCATCTAATAAGTGTGCATTCAAAGAAGGACTTCCTGTTTATTTGATTGATGAAGAAATATATCATTATACTCCGACATACATTGTTGCTACCGTAGATAAATTTGCCCAAATAGCATTAAAGGAAGAATGTGGTAGCTTGTTTGGGATAAATACTAAAAACACTCCTCCTGAACTGATAATACAAGATGAATTGCATTTGATTTCAGGACCGTTAGGTACAATTACAGGACTTTATGAAGCCGCAATAAGAAAATTATGTGAGAATGAGGGAATCAACGTAAAAATTATTGCATCAACTGCAACTATACGTAATGCAAAAGATCAGATACTTGGTTTATATGCTTCAGAATATACACAATTTCCACCTCAAGCTATTAATATCAATGATTCTTTTTTTGCTGTATTATCTGAAAAAGATGAGAAACCTGCAAGGGAATATTTAGGATGTATGGGAATAGGCACAAGCCCAACCACAATGATGATAAGAGTGATGGCAAGTCTTTTATTTGCTACAAGATATCTCAGTGAACAAGATAACTATACAGATGATATCATTGATGCTTACTGGACCATAACATCATATTTCAATACATTACGTGAATTAGGTGGAGCAATTATAAGAGTAATTGATGATATACAGGATAGATACATATATTTACAGAATACAAAATTTGTAAAAAAGTATCCAATGAAAGTATTAAATCAAAGATATACAAAATATAAAGAACTTACAAGTCGAGAAAAGAGTGAAGATATAGGAAAAGTTGTTCAAGAAGAACTACCAATTCCTTTTAAGAGAGACAAATCGACACATCCATATGAGTTTGTTTTATCTTCAAATATGATTTCTGTCGGAGTTGATGTAGGCCGACTAGGTTGTATGGTTGTAGTTGGGCAACCTAAGACTACATCAGAGTATATACAAGCAACCAGTCGAGTTGGACGAGAAAATCCCGGACTTGTGATAACAACATATAATCAAGCTAGGTCGAGAGATAGGTCTCATTATGAAACCTTCTATCAATATCATGCCTCTTTTTATAAATATGTTGAAGCCACAAGTATCACTCCTTTTTCCGACAGAGCTAGAGATAGGGCGTTACAAACACTATATGTAATATTATGCAGATATACTGTGCCTGAATTGTTTGGAAATAATGATGCTATTAATTATTCAAGAAACCTTCCAGGGGTTGAAAAAGTCCGTAAATATATATTTGACTATGTCGGAATAGTTGATCCTGATGAACTTGAAAATGTGAAGTATGAAATATCAGAAATTGAAGAAGAGTGGGAATGCAGAAGGTCCCATCAAGATAAATTCGTATATAGACCCGGAAAATACATCAAAAACAATGAAAGCTTATTTGATGCAGACTATGAAGAAGACAGCAGATTCAGAGTTTTAAATACGATGCGAAGTGTTGAAACAAATGTTTTGGTAACAACAAAGGAGTGATTATATGCCACCAAGAATACAACCCAGAGGAGGGTCAACTACTATAAAAAAGGTAGGTGAAATCAGGCGATCCCAAATTGTATCCACGTATGGTAGTGGAGCTATCGTCGATTTTCCTCGTCTTTCAGGCATTATGACAGGGTTAGATAAATGGAATATATCTGATGGTAGGCTTCCCTATGATGCAAGAATACAGGAGAATAATCTGCAAAAAATGCTTGGAAAGGATTTTTTTGTTCAAGTTTCTACTGATGAAAATGCAGACAAGCCTTTTTCTATTCCTGTATATAGATTTCCAAGGTACTATTATTGTCCCGAATGCCATGAACTTGATATTTATTCCAAAATCAGAAAAACAGATAATCGTAATACTACAGAATATAATAAATCATTATACTGTGGAAAATGTAAAACTCCTGATGGTAAGCCGGTAACACTTATACCATCTAGATTTATTGTAGCATGTCCGAATGGTCATATAGATGATTTTCCATATAGTTGGTGGGTTCACAGAGGAACAGATAAGTTATGCGATAAGCCTCAGTTATCTTTGAATTATATTGGTAACACAGGAGGTCTCGATGGTATTGTCATTAAATGCAATTGTGGGGCAAGTAAGTCTATGTCCGGTTGCATGGATAAAAACGCTTTGGGGTCATATAAATGCAAAGGTAATATGCCATGGTTAGGATTTGATGAAAATAATAAGCCTTGGTATAAGGATCCTGAAAATTGTAATGCAACAATGAGAACCATGCAAAGAAGCGCAAATAATGTATATTATCCGATCACTCAAAGTGCACTTACAATACCACCGATGAGCTCAAAAATTCAGGATAGAATCAAAAGAAATGACGAAGCATTCAAAACGATTTTTGATCTTAATAATCCCGAACTTGAAGAACAAGCATTATTATCGCATTTTAACAGAAATGAGGAGTATTATCGATGTGGTTATGAGAAGTTTAAAAAAGAAGTTTATTTAAAATATAAAGATGTTGATTCTAGGATTATAGATGAAGAAGCACTTCGTATAGATGAATACTCTGCATTTTGCGATATTGATTGGCAAGAAGAAGAGGACCATTTTAGAACAAGGAGTACTGAAGTACCTGAAGAACTAGAAAATTATATAGAAGAAATAAAAATTGTGAGTAGACTCAGAGAGGTTAAAGTTATAAGAGGCTTTAGAAGAATAGACCCTTCATATGAAAATGATCCACTAATAAGAAGTGAAAAAGGATTGTTCGATAGAGAATTCACACCATTATCCAGACAAGAATACAATTGGCTTCCTGCAATACAAATGTTTGGGGAAGGCATATTTATTCGATTTAAGGAAAGCACAGTAGCTAAATGGGAAAGTTACAACAAAGACAGATATTCTATTCTTGCAACACGTAATGAAGGCTATTGGACAGGAAGAAATATGTTTGACATAAACCATCCCAGATACATATTGCTTCATACAATTGCGCATTTGTTAATAAGACAGTTCACAGCACAATGCGGTTATGAATCTGCGTCTTTAAGAGAAAAAATATATTCCACATTTTGTAATTCCAAAGAAAAAATGTGTGGAATATTAATCTATACATCTGCCACAGATAGTGATGGAAGTTTAGGAGGTCTTGCAAGGGAGGGCGATGGATTTAGACTTGCTAATACTATTTACACAATGCTTGAAAATGCAACATGGTGCTCTAATGATCCTATATGTGTTGATTCCAAGGGGCAGGGCTATAAAGGATTAAATTTTGCAGCTTGTCATGCATGTGGATTGTTACCAGAAACAAGTTGTGAAGCTGCAAACTGTTTGTTAGATCGTGCATCAGTTGTAGGAACACCTGAGAACAGAGCCATTGGCTTTTTTTCAGGGTTGTTGTAGGAGGGCAAAAGATGGCAAGGATGATACCTGCTCAAATAGAAAGAAACGATCCCAGAAGAACAGGCGAATACATGGTATATGATTGGCTCGCAAATGATAATATACCCGGTGTTGCATTTTATTCACATACTCAGAATTCACATGACCACAAAACTATGAGTGAAGTGGATTTTTTGTATATTTGCACATCGGGATTACTATGTATTGAAGTTAAGGGTGGCCAAGTAAAAAAAGAAGACAGTATATGGATGTCAGTAAACAAAAGAGGTGAAACTTTTAAGATACAGGATCCTTTCTTTCAAACTCATGGATGTATGAAAGCAGCATCATCCTTTCTTGAGAATACATATGGTAAGAAATCTATAGAAAGCTTTTTTTGTGTTGGTTGTGCAGTAGTATTTCCTGAATGCATTGCTGAATGCAATGGAGATGGTGTTATCAAGGATGTGATGTTTGATGGAAGAAATGATCTTTCTAAGTTTAATGATTTTTTGATTAATTCCTTAAAGTATTGGTCTGATGAATTATATCAGAAACAAAGAAAGAGAACCACTCAATTATCACAGGATCAGATTGATCAAATTGTCACTCTATTTGAGGGTGATTTTTGTTCGGTTCCATCCATGAAATTGCAAATAGATACTTCCTATTCGGAAATGTTAAAACTCACTGATGAACAATTTGATGTATTTCACAGTATAGAAGAAAACAAACGCGTATTGGTATTCGGATCAGCCGGAACAGGCAAAAGTATACTTGCCGCAGAAAAGTTAAGACTTAACATAAGTAAAAAAAGAAGTGTTGCTTATATATGTTTTAATAAAAATATGGCATCTTATGTTGAACAAAATGTCAAGTGTCCAAAGAATTCTTTTGTAGGTACTTATCATTCACTTTTAGGACAATATATTTCAGAATCATATACATTATCTACAGATGAACTAAGCTGTATTTTTTTAGAAAAAAAAGTATCGCCAAAAAATAAATATGATTTGATTATTATTGATGAAGCTCAGGACTTATTGTCTATAAATATGTTAGAGTGTATCAATAGTTTTTCTCAACAAGGAATGGCTAATAGTGAATGGATTATATTTGCTGATCCAAATCAGGACATCTTTCAAAAGGGTAAAAGATTAGAAAACACAATAAATGAAATTAGGAACAAATACAATCCTTGTATACTTAGATTATATAAAAACTGTAGAAATACAGCACCTATAGTAAGAAGAACATCAATGTTAACAAGTATTCCTCCAACTAAATATCTTAAACTAACAGGACCTGATGTAAAAGCATTTGAATTCAAAGATAATAATGATGCAATTTTTATTATTGATAAAGAAATTAAAAGCCTATTATCCGGAGGAACTTTTGTTAGGGATATAATGATACTCTCCACAAAAAAAAAGGAAAATTCCATATTAAAATCCACTAACATGATGGCTAATATTCCTTTAGTAGAGGTAAAAAGCTTTAAAGGATTAAAAAATAATCAAATTAATTATATGACTGTTCAATCTTTTAAAGGTTTGGAATCGAAAGTTGTTTTTTATATCGATATAGATGGTTTTGATAGCATCGATAATCGAAGAATAAACTATGTCGCAATGACAAGAGCTCAAATATTATTATATTATTTTTATAACTACAATCAAAAAGATGAATACAATAAAAGAGTAATAGAAGGTATCAAAGTTCTAGAAGTATAGATATTTTAGACCGGTAAAAGTGTAAGGAATAAAAATGAATGATAATAAACTTAATATTTATATTGTTTCGGTCAATAAACGTTTTGAGACATGGTCAGATGTCTGCTATAAAAAAACAAATTTAGAACTTTAATTAAATGAGGTGAATAGTAATGTCTGATGTTTTACAAAAGTTGTTAAAAAAATTCATGGAAGAATATGATTCCGAACTGATAACAGCTAGGAAAGATGATGATTATAAGCGACCATTCGGGAAATTGGTAAGACAGGATATTACTAGCCTTATCGGCACGAAGCTGCAAGCCAATATTTACAAAGTGAAGGGGAGTGTTGGAGCCGGACGATGGACAGATGTTCCGTGGATTGCGGTATTTGATAAGCGTATTACAACATCTGCTCAAAGAGGAGTCTACATAGTGTATCTTTTAAACAAAGATACTAAGGAACTGTTTTTGACGCTTAATCAAGGCGCTACTGATGTTGCTCAAGGAGGAGATGGATCCGGAAAACTAGCATTTACAGGAATTGCTACCGCAAGTAACGGAAAGACCACAGAGAACCTTCAATCAAGGGCTACAAATATAAGAAATAGAATTGGTAAATTTAATAGTTTAAAAAGCGATCCTATTAATACTGGTTCAAAGGCATATGATGCAGGATGTATTTATTATATAAAGTATACTCTTGAATCATTACCCGAGGATGAAATATTATATGAAGATTTACAGAAATTTATTGAGGCATATCAGTCGTATTTTATTAATGTTTTCTCGATAGCGAATACTGAAAATGAGATGAGAGAAGGTGAGGATTATTTGCAATCAGAGAATCAACTTGAAAAAATTGCTACGTATATTAATGCCCAAGGATTCAAGTATGATGACAGTCTTCTTAAAAACTTCTACCTTAGTTTAAAGACAAAGCCTTTTGTTCTTTTAGCAGGCACAAGTGGAACTGGTAAAACCAGGTTAGTCAGACTATTTGCGGAAGCTATTGGGGCTTATGGTAGCGGACGTTATAAGCAGATTGCTGTTAAACCTGATTGGTCGGATTCTACAGATCTTTTTGGTCATGTAAATCTTGATAACAGATTTGTTCCAGGAGCAATTATAGAATTTATAAGGAAGGCTTCCGACGATAAAGATAAACTTCCGTATATTTTATGTCTGGACGAAATGAATCTTGCTCGTGTTGAATACTACTTTAGTGATTTTCTCTCTATCATGGAAACCAGAGATTGGGAAGAAGATGAAATAGTAACCGACAACTTGGTACCAAAAATCTGCTATTCAGGAGACACAGAAGCAGAAAAGCTTTATGCAGATCTTAAAATACCGGAGAATCTGTATATTGTTGGAACGGTAAATATGGATGAAACTACATTTCCATTCAGTAAGAAAGTACTGGATAGAGCTAATACAATAGAATTCTCATACGTGGATTTTAATCTTCCAGATGAGATTTCTGAAAAAGTTGCTAAACCGGTGAATGTTGATAATGATTTTTTACGATCGGATTTTCTTAAGCTTCGCACCGATTGTACCAATCATTGGGAAACCGTTAAGAACATTAATGACAAGATTACTGCAATTAATGCTGTTTTAAAAAAGGGAGATGCTCATTTCGGATATAGAATGAGAGATGAAATGATTTTCTACATGCTATATAATGAGGAACTTAATCTATTGACGGAAAATGAAGCGTTTGATAATCAAATAATGCAGAAAATACTTCCTCGAATTCAGGGTAGCTCAGAATTGACTGCGAATATACTGCGTGATTTATTTAAGATATGTGCAGGAAACTATACTGGAAAGAATGGTCAAACTGATGGTCGAAAGATGGAAAACTATTTAAAAGATAAAAGTCCTTCTGATTATCCCAAAAGTGCTGAAAAGATATCCAAAATGATGAGGAGATTTGAAGACGATGATTTCACCTCGTTCTGGGTCTAATCAAATAATCGATGTGACAGCATCTGATATACGTGTCACAATTAAGAGAAGAAAAATATCTTCTCTTTCTTCTGATACCCTTTTGGAACAATCTTCCAAGATGGAAGTCTGGGGAAAAATCGAAAAGCTTAGTATTGGAGGCAACGATTGTTGTGGATCTATAAACGGTGACTACATTTTTCAAGAAACAACGCCATTATTTTTTGAACAGTCGGATTATATTGTGACTGCTCGTTCAATTAATGGTACTCCTTTGCATTTTGAACATGCTGACAAGTATATTAGAGAAGCAATAACTCCAGATGATGAAGAACCTGATCGTTTAAGTGGAGTTATTAATTTTGGGAATAAGGTTGGGTATTCTAACCTTGTTTTCTTTGATGATTTAGGAAATCGCATACTGATTGAAATAGAAGTTTTTCCATCAAAACTTTCTTATAAGGATGATTATGAATCAATTCGAAATGATATAAATGATATGGTTGAAGCCGCAGCGATAGATTTTATTAATTCTACATATTCACTGGGAACAATAAGTTCAACCAGAAACGATGTTCCAGCAATTTTCTTTACGCTGATCAGTCAACTATTCAAAAAATACCATAAAGCAACAAAGGTTATAATGCAGAAGCCAAATCATAAGTTGTTCAAAGAACATGTTGTCGTTCCAAATCATAAGTTAAAACAAAATGACATTAATACGGTACTGTGGTTATCAAAACACTCGGAACAGATCAAGCGTAATGATGGAAAACTTCTGGTTAACAGTGCGCTTGGAGTGCATAAGAAGGTTACCTATGACACCGTTGAAAACAGACTAGTTAAATTTATGCTTTCTACAACATTAAAGCGTTTGATCAGATTCAAACGAATGTATTTATCCAGCTTTAAAGAGCCTGAAAAATCGGCTGATTATGAGGTGCTCAGAAGTATAGAGGAGATGGTCGCTAAAATCAATGAACAACTGAAGAATCCGATTTTTTCCGAGGTTTCAAGTATAAAAAACATAAACACGATGTCATTGGTATTTCAAATGGCACCGGGATATAGAGATTTGTACAGGTACTTTCAGTTAATTCAGAGAGGCATTTCTTTTAGCGGCGAGGTATATAGTTTTTCCATTAAAGAAACATCCACACTATATGAGTATTGGTGTTTTATTAAGCTTGTTAACATCATGAAAAAAAGATATGCATTATTAGATGATAGCAAAGATATTATTAAAGCCAACAGAAAGGGTGTTACTGTTACTCTTTCCAAAGATCGTAGATCCGAAGTGAAGTTTCTTGATACAAATACAGGGGATACTTTTGAGTTGATTTATAATCCTGGAGAATATCCATCAGATACAGTTAAGCAGGTACCTGACAACGTATTAAAACTTTCCAAACGAAGTGGAATTAATGGTAAGCCATCAGGCTTTCAATATGTATTTGATGCGAAATACAAAGTAGAAATAAATCCTGATGAACACTATCCGGATAAGGAGAAAAAACCTGGACCAAAGGTTGAAGACATCAACACCATGCACAGATACCGTGATGCCATTGTAGCAAAAGACGGGGATTTTAGTAAAAAGTTGATGTTTGGTGCATTTGTCCTTTTTCCATATCCGAATGATGAGGATGAATATCGAAGCCATCAGTTTTATAAGAGTATTGAATCCGTAAACATTGGTGGGGTACCTTTCTTGCCCGGAAAAACACAAATAGCAGAGGAACTTCTCACAAAACTTGTAGGAGAATCCGATGAAAGTGCATTTGAACGGACAATTCTTCCTGTGGGAGTCGAAGAACGTTTGGAAAAAGTTGATTGGACAAAGGAGGATGTGCTGGTTGGGTCTTTGAGCAAAAGGGAACAATGGGAAGAATGTTTTGCCAAGAATTATTATTATGTTCCTATTGATTCTTTGAAATCTGGGTATCATCAAGTCCAGTACATTGCAATATACCAGTCCAAAAAACTTTTTGGAGAAGACGCAGGAGTCTTATACTATGGTGAAGTTTCGGAAACAAGTGTTGTTGCGAGAAAAGATATAAACAGTCTTGGTGGAAGAACACATCCGAACGCTGAATGTTATAGATTTGCAATCAAAAAGTGGATGAAACTCAGTTCAAAGATTGAATTTGAGAAAGAATGGGTTTATCGGCCAAGATACAGCAACTCATTTTTGCTTTATAATAGCAAATCAACATATGAGTTGTTTAATATCAGATCCGAAACAGATTATAGATTGGTATACGAGTTGCGTAGGATACAAGAAAACCTCCGAGTTCAGGATAATCCAAACGAGCTCTTTGTAAAAATTAGCGATTCTGTATCCGTCTTTAATGATGAATCGTACATTCGTGTATATGATTCAGGCACTGAAATGCTTAGAAGACCGACAAGTGAATTTAAAAAATCTCCAAGTGTAGTATTTGATTGCATTAGAGACTGCATCTTAAAATGAAAGTTTTCATAAACAAGCAACATATCTAAGATAGATAAAAATATGAAAAGTGAATTTGAATTACTGCTCAGAAAAGATATAATTGCTATTCTTGATGGCGACGAAACATTTGATGGAAAGCCTGATAGTATCTATAGAATGCCATACTTAAAAGGAACTGACTTATGTAAATTAAGTGATAACTTTGGGCTTCATCAGGAGTATGGAGCAGCTAGTCGCTGGATGTATCTGGATAGCTTATTAAGGTATATGATAGACCATAATAGATGTGATGAATTGCTGTGCTATATGTTTGACATAGAAAGATTCTACCAGTTAGAGAATCTTTCTACGATGGAAGAAGTATATAAGATTCATAAGGAGATTTGCAATACGGTTATAGATAAAATTAATGCCAAACTTGCGTTGGGAAGGCATGAACTACAATTTTTAGGAGGACATTTTTATCTTACAAATATTAATCAGAAGGTCGAAATACAGGCACCAAAAATTAGCAGAGTGGATTTATCATATGTGAGAAAACTTCCAGAACGTTGTAACGAGGAAATGATTCAGGGCAATTATGATAATGTCATAACCAAATCTCGCACTTTGATTGAAGAAGTTCTTGTATACATATTAGAAAAAAATAATCAAGAAATACAATCAAAAGGTGATATAGGCAGGCTTTATAATCAAGTCAAAAATCTTTATAACATGCAACAGAATAAAAATTATGATGGTAGAGTTAATTCATTACTTTTCGGACTTGAAAAAATCATTGAATCTATAGGTGCGATGAGAAATACAAATAGTGATGCTCATGGAGTAGGGAGTGCTCGAATTAAGGTGAAAGAGCGTGAAGCAAGGCTTACAATGAATTCAGCTATGACATTTTGTGAGTATATTTTATCAATAGGTGAGTAGAGGAAGATAATGGAGGGGAAATATCCTGTTATACTGATATGTAAATTACCAAAAAAGGAAAGAATGCTATGAATGATAATACAAATATTGCAATACATATAAATAAACCCATTATTATAAAAGTTCTTGAGATTATGGGTTGGCTTTTTATATCGATGGGTGGCGGATTTATTATAGGAAATTTTATTAATCTATTTTCTTTAGAACAAATACAAGGAGTGACTATCCTAGTAGATGTAATAATATTTATTGGAAACGTTATATTTGGAATATTGCTTCTTTCGCTGAGTAAGATTATAGAACTGTTATATTATCTTGTGAATAAATGATTTCAAAATAAGTATTGAGCCCTTGTATAGTTGTATGAGTTTAAAGGTTTGAAAGAACAGACCATATTAATTCATGATAACTTTACAGAATACGATGCCAAAAATCTGTCACTGTTGTCGTGTGTAAGACATATTGCGATGTTTTTTCGATATGATTTTTATAAACAAATTTTTCTACAGATAATTACACGAATAATCCAGAAAGGAGGTATCGGCCATGACATTAGAACAATTAATGAAACTTGAAGGAATAGAAGATTACTATAAATGCATTGGTACCGTGTATCTTTTCGAAAAAATTACAGTCGTAAGAATTTGTTCACAGAACACGATACCAATGTTCATTCCAAGGATACGAAGATAGATGTGATTTTGCGGAATGCTTTATGGCATGAGGGAATTCGCTACAGAAAGAATTATACGAAAATTCCAGGGAAGCCGGACATAGCCATAACCAAATATAAAATCGCTGTTTTTTGCGACAGTGAGTTTTTTCATTGGAAAGACTGGAATCAACTAAAACCGAGGCTGGAAAAGAGTAACAATTCTGATTTTTGGATAAAGAAGATTTCACGTAACAGAGAAAGAGATGTGGAAGTTGACAGGGAACTGCGTTCACTAGGATGGATCGTGTTACGGTTCTGGGGCGCTGAAATAAAAAAGGAATTGGAACAATGTGTGAATACTATTAAGGAAGCTGTTTTTATAAGAAAGATGGAGCAGGAATTGTGAAGATATAGAGGTGGAAAAAGGGGGGGTGAGGCGTTTCAGGAGAGTTTCAAAATCTGGATATGCATAACCATTCCATTTGTTTTCAAGCAAAAGACAAAGAAAATGTAGACTTCAGTACTGTGAGTTGCACTGGAGTTTTCGCTGATATGTTAGAAAAAACTTAGTATCACGAAAGAAGGAGCAGGCTAATGATGGATCAAAGCACTATATATCCAAATTTAAGCTGGCAACAGTTCGCTGTTTTTAATGATAATGCAACTGATGCCTTTGAAGATATGTGCAGAGATCTGTTTTACTGCGAGTATCTCCATGAAACAAGAAACCCTCATTCGGATCATAATAATCCGGGAGTGGAAGTTAGACCCATATTGGAACCGTTAAGAGATGACGGACAGCTTCAAAAATACATCAGTTTTCAGGCTAAGTATTTTGAGTCTGTGATTAGCGACTCACAGATAAGTAAGTCTTTGAAAAAGGCCGCGAGTTACTATAACGGTCAACTGGGAAGAATATATCTTTTTTGCAATAAGGTAATATCTAAGGATTCTGTAAGGTTCAGAAAATTTCAAGCCATACTTACTCCTTCAGATATAGATCTTGAATTGGTAACGGATAAGGATATTTTTACTCTGCTTCGAAAGAATAAGCGTATTATTGATTACTATTTCCAAGACAGAAAGAGGACAGCTGCAGGTGCAAGCGGATTTATGGGAGCTGGAATGATTTCAAGTTCTGTATTGGATTCTGCACAGGTGGATAGCCAAGAGACTATAAATCCTTTATTACATAAACTTATAAATGATAATTTACAAAAGTGCAGGGAATCAATTCTTGATCTTAATTTTGGAACCCTGAAAACAGAACTCGCTCTTCTTGGTTCGGCTTCAGAGACTGAAAAAAAGATTTCATTCTATGAGATTATTCTTGCTGCACACAATAGAAAAGATTTTAGCGACTTAATAGACAGTGTTTCTGATGATAACAAGGAAGAGGCTTTTTGGCTGAAGAGTTTATGCAAGAATGTAAGAGATGTTACGTTTGAAGAAATAAGAGATTTCTCTCCGGAAACACAAATAGTGACGTTGATAATTATATTTTCGGAGCGGCATTGGAATAACATTGTAGAATTGCATAAATATAGGGAACATATTGAGCTGGAAGCCGTTAAAGCTTTTGATTATCATTATGGTTTAGCATTATTTAATTTGGCAAGAGAAGATGAGGCACATGAAGTTCTTTCTGAATTGTTTAGACAGTATCATGAGCCGCGATTTGAGCTGTTTGATATTTGTGCACAGCTTAATAAAGCTAACAAATCATATGTGTACGGGAAGCCTGGTCAGGAACAAACAGTTAAGGATTTATTATCTAATCTTGATAGAGTAAAAGCATTATCGGATGATCAGATTAAGGGTAATGGAAATCTGATTGCGACTATAGAACTACAGACTTGTTTTAATCTTGGAGCAACCGAGAAAAAATATATTGATGAAGCAATTACACGTTATATGGGCTTCCCAGAGAGTGTTAAGAATTTTGAAGGAGTTCAGTTTTTTATGGCGTTGTGCTATGAAATGGGCGGTAATCTGGAAAAAGCCTGTGAGTTGTTAGCTCAATGCGATTGGCGTGACAGAGAGGATGTTTCCGCGCGCTATATAACGCTTTTGATTGATTTGAAACAGCCGGATAAGGCAATAGATGTTTACAAGGAAATAGCAATCCAATCGTCTCGAATAGAAAGTGTTTATTTGCTGGCTTTGTCAAGAAATAAAAACTCTGACTATGAAGCGATGCTAAAGGATGCGGTAGATAAACACAGAACATCTTTAGAGGATTTATTTCTTTATGGATTTTATGTCGAAGATAAGGATATTTTCAAAAAAGATGTTATGCCTGTGCTTGGAGAGTTAATATCCAAAGATTTAGCAAGTATAGATCTTAGAACAAAAGTTGGTCTTATGGCTTTGCTTGCTCATAATGAGGAAATTAAGGCTATTGAGACAGTACTAAATTCAATTTCCGATGTTGAAACAATCAATATGTTTGTTGTTCATGATATTTATAAATGCTTGTATTCAGAATCTCATAACCAGTATGAATTATGGAGACATGATAAAGACATAAACGGAGATATTCTTCCAATCGAGAGAATCGCAAGCAGATTCTATGATAGTAATGTACATAAAAAGGAATTTCTCCAAGTCAAAATGATGTGCGCAGCAGTTTCTCATATGGATATCAGTATGCTTAAGTACTCGAAGGAACTTTTTGAGTATACCCATGATGTTCAGACAGCGAGAAATATTATAGCTCTTCTCTATAAAAGGAATGAAAGCCGAAAAGAGGAATATGAACCTTATCTTGAACCACTAATGGAATCAGATGACCCTCAGATATCTATAGCAGCTTCGTCTGCTTTATGGAAACTCGGAAAATATGACGATGCAGATTTTTATGCATATAAAGCGATTTATAATCTGAATGGAAAAGATGATATTGATGTATACAAAGGACTATTTGGATACCATCATCTAAATATGCAGAGAATACAGAGCCTTCCTGAACGAAAAACGATTGCTCCTAATATGATAGTCACCCTGCAATCTGGAAATGAAACATGGGTAGTAGCTCTGGATTCTGAAGCTGATTTTGACGACAAGGGGAATCAAAGTCTTGGAGCTGAGCATATTAATAGGCAGGATCATGTCTACAATAAATTATTGGGAAGTGGGAAAAGACAGGTACTGAATCTTAGGGGGAAAAGCTATAAAGTAATCAGTTTTGAACCAAGAGAAATAACAATAGGCAGATTTGTTTTTCAGAAGGTGATGGAAAATCCGGATGAATTTAATGTGCGTACAATTTCCTCAGAAGATCCTGAGGAGATGGTCAAACAGTTATTGGCTTTATCAGATCAAAAGGAATATATTAAAAAGCTGACTGATATGTATAATTTTAAGGAAACACAGCTCGGAATTCCTTTAGATATTTTTTCACATGGCAATTATGAAAAATACATAGCTACAATGCATTATCTCCTCTACACAAAAGATCTTGCTTATTATGCCGGGGAGCCAAGGATGGAGTATGTCGTTGAAACAAAGTATGTTCCTACGCTGTCTACTTTTGTTTTGCTGGCTATGCATGGGTGGCTCGATGTGCTTGATTTAATGAAGGATTACATTGTTATTCCTGTAAGCTATGTTGATTTCTTTAAAAACCAATATGCAACCGAGATGGGAAATCAGGCTGTTTCTGGTGGCACATTTGTTCCTTTGGATGATGGTAAATTTACTATTGTTGAAAAGGATGAGAGAATACCAGAAATCTGGGAAAATATAATTGCTAAATGTGAGATGTTTACAACTGTTACTGTAACCGATGAAGAGAGAATAGCCTTTGAGGTTGTTGAGAACCACACGTGGGAGCGGTTATTTGGAAAAACGAATATAGATAAAATGCAGTTGGATGGATTGATTGTTGCAGAACGAGAAGAAGGAATATATCTATGTGATGATTTGTTCTTCCGTAAAATTGCAGCAACAAAAAAAATAAAGAATATTAATTTTGCAACATTACTTTATGTGATTGAGGATCTTGATAAAGTTATGCCGATTGTAATGGAATTATCAAAAACGAATTACATATATACTCCAATCAGAAGCAGGGATGATGATGAATTGGAACAACTGTTTGGCAACTTGCTTGAAGGCGAGTTGAAAAATAAGTATTACTCTGAAGTGTTCAATGCTTATCTCAATGCGTGGAATCAGGTAATGGTGGAATACTTTGGAGAGAATTGGAAGGATAAGATATAGCTACGTGGAACAGTACTATTAAAAGAAGGTGAATCATTGGCATTTAAGTTTTATTATGATGAAACTGAACACAGTAGGAAAATCAACCTTAAAACGTTAAAGGCAGATAATTTCTATGACAATTTCATGACCGTTATTATTGGCTGGGATGATGAATTTTGCGATGAGATTGAGAAGAAGTATCTTGACTTTGAAGAAAAGTACAATGACAGAAAAAACAAGGGAGAATTGAAGAGCACTACTCTTTCTCAAAAGCAGTTTGTGAATGGTTTTGCATCCATGTCAGTGGATAATGCTGAGTTTATTTCTGATTTTCTGGCTGTATTTGATGAGCATGTTTACTGGTGCTTTTCGGTACAGAGCAAGGTTGAATTCATTATCCATCAGCTATTTGCAAACTATCGAAATAATATGTTTTTAGATGCTGATGCAGTAAAGTACACCATAATAAAAGCAATTAACACATATAAACCAGAAAGGGTTATGGAATGCATATATGGGGATCATGATCAATTGGTTCCCGAACTAAGAAGTTTCCTTGAGGATAGAATAAAGAAGAATAAAGCGAACATTCAACTCAAAGAAAATGAGAATATTGCTTTTGAACAATTGCTTATAATCCTTAATAATTCGCTTCCCCTTATTACCGAAGAATGGGATTATCATATTCCATTCGAGGGGTTTTCAAAGTATCTGCGAGAACAGAAGATTACTGATTATAGTCTGATCATTGATAAGGAAGGCGATGAACAGAAAACACTTAAAGCTGCTGTACAAATGGGACATAGAAATGTAGAAGAAGCCGATTCGAAATCTTATGTTGGAATACGTATGGCAGATATGCTTGTGGGAATTTTGTCTAAGTTTATGAAATCCTTGAACAAAGCACTTCAATCGGATTATCAGTCTGTTTCTAAGGTGATTTTGGACAGTCAGTGGTTCAGATTAGATGAAAGGCTGAAGAAACTTTATAGACGGATTCATTACGTTATTTCGGAACTAAATGATTCCTGGTATAAATCTTATGCCGGAATCTTCTCAGATGACCTGATATGCTTTGTGGCTTTATTGGAATTTATTGATGACATGACCGCAGAACGACTGAATGGTGATAGCTTAATTTCTGAAGAGTTTAACCAATATTGTATTGGATGCTTGCAGGGAAAATTTGATGAGATGCGGAATAAGCTTTCTAGAGAAAACATTGAATTAGATGACGAAGGTTGTTTTATTAACCGCTGGGGAGCAAAAGTATATGCAGATGCTACCAAGCAACCAGGATTGATTATTGAGAATGGAAAAAGAGAATGTGTTGTTTTCAATGCTGGATTTGATCGAAGAGGAATTCCGACTATAACAATTAAGGAAGATGGTGAGTATCGATGCTATCGGATTCCGGATCAACTTGGAGAATGGTCGATGAATCTGGTGGCGTTTAAGAATATGGGACAAGAAGTGCTCCCTGCAAGGGTTCGATTTACAAAGCAGGGGAGTAAGTGGAATGCAGATATTATTTGAAAGCATAATAGGGATGATGATAAATGATTAGTGCTGATTCACTCACGGCAATTGCACATATTTTTTGTGGCGATATTGAGGGATATTATTCATATAAATCAGGACCCAAGCTGGTTTCTTTTTTTAATGAGTGGCTCCGAGCAGATGATGAATATGGTCAAGGTTTTCCATCAAGATGGGTTTATGCATATGACAAAATTACGGAAATCATAAACAGAAATAGTTTTGATAGATTTCTAGGACACATTTTGAGTAAACAGTACATTATCCAGGATCTGAATTGTACGGAAGTTGAGGCTGCAGAAAAATCAGAGGCTATTTTAGCAGAGCTCAATCGTGTTTTGGGAGGGGATCAATATCTTATTACTCATAACGGGAATGAATATCATTTGGTCCAACAGAATTTAGATTTGGTCTTGATTGGTTCGGGTGGCTTTGCTAATGCTTATTATCAAAAATCTACTGGTCATGTTGTAAAGAAATTGAAAGAGGATTTTGTTACAGATAAAGGAATAAGGAGTAGATTTAAGAGGGAATATGAGATAACAAAATCGCTTCAAGATATGCACGGGATTATAAAAGTATTTACATTTGATGAAGGAAAATGTGCTTACTCGATGGAACGCGCTGAACAAACACTTGAAAAATACGTAAATGAAAATGATATTACGGATGAGATCCGACTAAATTGTATTCGTCAAGTTCTATACATTATGACAAGCGTTCATAAGCGGGACATTATTCATAGGGATTTGAGTCCCAATAATATTTTTATTGTATCAGGAATGTTGAAAATAGCCGACTTTGGGCTTGGAAAGGATTTAAACGTATTCTCATCCCATCAAACAATGTATACGAATCAGGTTGGACAATATTTTTACTGTGCACCCGAGCAGTTCATGATGCTGAAAGATGCTGATAAGAGAAGCGATGTTTATTCCTTGGGACGCATTATTAATTTCATTATGACTGGTGATTCCAGAAATACTCACCATATATACGGTAGTGTATGTAGCAAAGCGATAAGTTCGGATGCGGCATATAGGTACGGTGATGCAGAACAACTCAGCGTAGCATTTGAAAAGTCAGTTAAGTATCATCAACAAAGCGAACAAAAATCGATTATTAGAAATAAAATTCTTTCTCATAACTTTGATGCAGATGTTGAAAACTATATATATGATATGAGTTCCGAAGAAATGTCCAAAGCAGTGCGAGAAGGCTTTCCAGCGTTTGTTGATGCTATGGTTTGGTTTATGGGTTTGTCTGATGAAAATGCGGAATATGTAATTCAGGGAATCGAATCTACTTTTCGAGATGTTTGTGAGAGATCTTTTGAAGCTAATGATCCGTTTGCAGATCTTGCTGAAAAAGTTATACGTGGAAGATTCGATTTTCATATAAAAGAAACTGCAGCAACAATACTAAGGTATGTTGCTTGGGATGTGAATCGCTTTAGTGCTCAGCATAAGATTGAAAACATATTAGATACTGGAGTGGATCCACTAATAGAAGATATTTTACGACAATAAGACATGGAAGACTGACTTAGGAGATGAAATAATGGGAGTATCATTTAGACATTCTGCCGGATTCGGAAAGAGGATGGAGTACAACTTAGTAGGAAAGATGCTTATGGAAGGGCTGGATGTCTATCTTCCTCTTGTTGACGACCACGGGGTTGATTGCGTAATAAAGAAAGAAGACGGAACCTTTATTGAGGTGCAGATTAAAGCTAGATCCAATGAAGTCAAAGAAGGGGATGCTGCTTTGTTCTCGGCGATTACCCATGAATTGACGGAAAATTTCTATTTTGTTTTTTATTCGGAACGAGTTGATGACGGAACGATGTGGATTCTTTCTTCAGAAGAGTTTTTGAAGGAATGTGTTACAAATAAAAACGGAAAAAATGCAGGTAAACGTGGGATATGGTTTAACGGAAGACGAACGGACAAAAAAACAGGACAAAAAGTAGAATACTGCAAAAAACAGTTTGAAAAATATATAGCTAAAGATTTTGAGCGTTTTCATTAATGATATATTAGCGATATTGATTTCATTGGCTTATGTATGAGGCAGCATGGTTATGTAGATGTCTATCCGAGGCTCTGTCTTGAAAATGACATGGGTGTCAAAATGCAAATGATCCGGACCCTGGCAATGCTCAAGACCTGGAAGCCTAAGAAGGAGTTCACTTTCGAGGAAGTGCAACTCTACACCAACATCTATGATCTTGCAGCTGCATTGGCCGATACGGCAGACTGCCTGAATTACGATGTAGGGTATCTTATAGGTGATGAGATCGACGAGCTGGACATTGAGGATGCCCTGTTTAATCCTGCGAACATGACTGTTAATGTCAAGAACAAGAAGCCGGAGAAGAAGCCGGTGACAAATGTGGCTCCGGTAAGTAAGGGTGATGTGACGGCGGAGGATTACCTTGCCGAGATCGCCGAGCTCCGGAAGAAGCTCAATGAAAAAGAGCAGGAGAATAAGTACCTCTGGGAGATGTACAGAAGCGCTAAGCATTCTTCTGCGGAGACCAAAGGGCTTGTAAAGAAATATGAGGCTGAACGTGATGAGCTGATCGCGCTCCGGGAGTATGCCTATAACTCTGAGCATGAGGATGATGAAGTAGAGGAAGATAAGCTCCCGGATATGGAGAATGCAATCGCTGATAAGAAGATCGTCATCATCGGCGGACATGTGAACTGTCAGAACAAGCTTAAGCAGTTGTTCCCGGAATGGCTCATCGTACACCTGGATGAATATAAAACTGTGAGCAGCAGGATGCTGGAAGGTAAGGAGAAGGTCTATTTCTTTACGGATTACATTAACCACATAAGCTATAAAAAGTTCATTGCTATCGTGAGGGAGAAGAATATACCATTTGGATACATAGGAAGCATCAACATTGGCAGTGTGGTGGCGCAGATTTATGGGGAGATGGTGAGGTGAAAACGCAGTTTGTTTAACTAATTATTTTTATTAAAAATATTCAGGTAAATAATGATATAATCAGTATTACGTGATACAAAAAATCATTACGTAGGTAATTTATTATGCTAAGTATATATTTCGGTGAAAAAGAAAATGTAATGCATGGACCATCATGGTTCAAGTTTAATTATAAAGAAGAGTGGTTGGCAGATCCTTTTGTAAGTGAAATGATGGCTGATATTGATAAGTCTCATTATAAAGGTGGGCAACTTATTGAAAGTGAAGTTTTAGGTCCGATTCCACTGGAAAAACTATCCGGAGGATTACAGACACTTATTTGTATCTATAAAAGACCTGATCTTATGTTCAATGCTACAAGCTGTGGGGAAAACTGTGCAAGGTGGCTGTTGGAAATCGGAAGAAAAGAAAATATAGTTGTTAATCTACGTTACTACATGCCTTTTGATGATTGCGGTGATATAGAAGTTGAAATAATGAACGAGAATTTTAAGGCAACAAATATCAAAGATTATATGCATATAGCATTAAAATATGTTTGATCTTGAGGATATTAACATATGAAAAATAAACATCATATCGTCGTTGAGACTGAACGATTAAAATATGAATTTGATATAAAACGAAACATTACCGTTATTCAGGGCGATAGTGCCACTGGAAAAACAACACTTATAGAACTGCTTGGAACATATTCAAGATTTGGAAAAGAGAGCGGTATCATGCTTCAATCTGACGTTCCTTGTGTGGTGTTTGGAGGAGATCCTGCTTTATGGAAAACCATTATCGAGGCATATAAAGACAGCATTGTCTTCGTTGATAAGGATTATCCATTTATTTATTCAAAGGACTTTGCTGAGGTTATACAAGGAACTTCAAATTATTATGTGTTGATAACCAGACAGCCGCTTTATAATCTGCCATATAGTGTACAGGAAATATATGGCATTCGGACGACCGGAAAATACCATTATCCCGAAAAGATATATCATGAATTCTATCGGATATATGATGAATCTAAGTCAGCGTTGAATAAAGATATTTTGGTAATGGTTGAAGATTCAAAGTCGGGATACCAGTTCTTCTCAAAATCAAGAATATATTGATTTAATGTTTACTTAATGGGAAGTCTGTATTTGTAGACTTCCCATTATTATGTACGGATAAAAGGGGATATTCATGAGTTCTATCGATATTAAGAAGATTAGTATAACAAAGCTTGATACAGATGCCATTGTAAATGCAGCCAATGAAGGTCTTTGGCAGGGCGGCGGAGTATGCGGAGCAATCTTCCGAGATGCAGGATCACAAGAACTGACAAAGGCCTGCAACGCTATCGGCGGGTGTAAAACCGGTAATGCAGTGATTACTCCGGGATTTAATCTTCCTGCGAAGTATGTGATCCACGCTGTAGGGCCTAGGTGGACGGACGGCAATCATGATGAACCAAAGCTTCTATACAGTGCATATAAGCAGTCATTAATTCTGGCAAAAGAGAACAAACTCCATTCAATCGGATTCCCACTTATTTCAGCCGGTATCTTTGGCTATCCGTTGGATGGAGCATGGAGAAAAGCTATCCAGGCTTGCAATGACTTTATAAAGGATAATCTGGATTATGACATTAAGATCATCTTTGCTGTACTTGATGATAAGATTCTTGCTGTCGGAGAGAAAACACTTAAAGATATTGTCTAAACCTGGATAAGCAATTCAGTGGCAGATGGGCATATGGCTGTACTGGTGGATGCATTGTTAGAAAGAATAAAATAAAGATTTGGAAGTTGAGGTGTTTATGAGTACATTAGTAACATACTTCAGTGCCGAAGGCACAACAGCAAAAGTTGCAAAGGAATACGCAGAAAAGGTTGGGGCAGATCTTTTTGAGATCGTTCCGGAAGTACCTTATTCTGCGTCAGATATACGTTGGGTTAATCCATTAGCCAGATGTAACCGCGAGCAGATGGGTGGTAAAGATGTTCCGGTTAGCGGGAAGATTGATGACTTTGGAAAATATGATACCGTTTATATCGGTTTTCCAATTTGGTACGGACAGGCTCCGAGAGTGGTTCATACATTCTGTAAGGGCTATGACTGGACAGGGAAAAACATTCACATCTTTGCGACATCAGGCGGTAGCGGGATTGGAAAGACAGCAGAGAAGCTTCAGCCATCTGTTGCCGGAGGAAATATCATCGATGCAAAACGTATAAGCAGTGCTTCGGAGATTTGAAGGTTGACCGTATATAGATGGGATTTAGTTCAAAGAGATTGGTAAATTAATACATGGATAATCGTAAAGAATGGGCACTATGCCGGGAAGAATTGGTCAGTGTCATAGTAAGCCTTGGCTTTCCTGCTGAATTTGGCAATCAGATAGCAAAACAGCTTGGCAGTCCCAAAGCCATGCAGAGGATGTGTGGTTACCTTAATAATGTAAAACCGCATAGTGCAGAACTGATAGCTGACGAGATGCTTTCCATCTGCACCGAGATCGACAGGTGGAAAGAAAAGAAGGCTTGTGAAGAAGCTAACGCAAATTACAATAGGATGCTGTGGGAAGGGTTGTTCGACGACGAATCGGAGGAGTAAAGGAACTGAAATTCATATGAAAACAGTCAAAGTTGTTGCAGCAGTTATAAGAAATGACAATAAAATATTTGCCACCCAACGAGGCTACGGAGAATTCAAAGATGGCTGGGAGTTTCCCGGAGGAAAGATCGAAGCGGGAAAAATACCGGAGGAAGCATTGGCCCGCGAGATCAGGGAGGAGCTGGATACTGAGATCTCTGTAGATGAGTATATAGATACTATAGAATATGACTATCCGACTTTTCATCTATCCATGGATTGCTTTTGGTGCAGCATTAAGGAAGGACATCTCACACTGAAGGAGCATGAGGCTGCGAAGTGGCTGGACATTAAAACCATAGACAGTGTGGAGTGGCTGCCGGCGGATATTACTTTGATCGATAAGATCAAGGAACGGATTGAGTTGTAGAGGTTATGAATAAAATACCCGGTACCAGTTCATGGTACCGGGTTAAATAAACTGTAGTGTAAAGGATATCAATTCTCTCCAAGTACAATCAGGCTGTCTGTACTTATCAAATCCAGCTCTTCCTGTAATGGAAGGTTGAAACTGCTGTTTTTCTGACTATCGAGATATCCTAACAGAATATATCTCTGTTTAAGCAGGATCTGACGAAGTTCTCTGATGGTATGCTTACCGGTAAGATTAAGTAAGCCTGCATTTTTCAAATATACTTCATTGCCTTTGTTAGACAGAATTTCCCTGAAAGCTCCGATCAGTTCCGGACTTTCTGCCAACTGTGCAAGGAATAATGAAGACATACTTGAGGATACAAGGAAATCCGTATTATCACCGCTGCCAACCAGTTTCTGGTTACGTTCACTCTGCATTTCAACTGTGATATTGAAAGAGAGGTTATAGCGCTTTCTGATATCCCTGAGGTTCAACAGGAGAAAAATCGTTTCCATATCTGCTTCATCCGAATCCAAATCATGATTGTTGAGTATTACTATATGCTCAGCAATTTTTGCAATCTTCAGAAGAGCCGTTTCTGACCGGATGTTTTCGGTAATATACTTTAACTCCAGATTCCTCTCAGCAGCAACATTCTCCAGTTCCTCACGTTCTTCCTCACTGGTTTGCTGTCCAACCAGATGGACATGGGAAATGTTTTCAGGCAGTTCATGCAGAATTACAGGCAAGGTCTCATTATGACCAAAAATCACTGTATCGGTTTCAGTTTCATCATCAACGATATTCAGTTCCTGATCAAACAATGTCGTTTCCTGAGAGGAGAGCAGCTTGGCTGTATCAGGATTCTCAGCAAATATAAGTATCTTGTCGCTTTCAAGAAGCAGACATTCACCGGGTGGGTTCAACGATATTGTTCCTTCCCGCATAATGCCTATGGGAGTAGCATTATCCATCCGGACCATCAGTTCTTCAAAAGTCTTCCCTTCAATCCCGGCCATGCTGACCAGAAAGAACTCTGAGCCTTCAAAATTGAACAGTTCCCGGAATGTTTTAGAAAGTCCGTTCTGGGTGCAGGAATGTGCGATCAATTTGGCCAGAATATCATTGGATTGCAGAGTTGTGATATTGTTTGTTTCAACAAGAGATGGAGGGAATCGATATTCATTCCTGGAAACAATGGCATTTACGCGTATTTCAGGAACACCCTTTTCCTCCAGCAAAGCCGACACAGCAAGAACTGCCTTAATTGTCTTTAAATCATCCGTTGGATTTACTATCACGGTCCGGCATGTTTCAACTGAGCACTTTTCAATGGAAGCCGGATCTGTAATATCAACTGTCCGGCAAACGATTCTGAAGTTTTTGGGGACATCAAGATTTTCCAGGATGCTCTGTTCCATTTCTTCACGCTCTAAATCTTCCGCAACCACTATACATCCGGGTTTTCCGTCAGAAGCAAGAATCAGCTGATTAAGCAGAGTGCATTCGCCCGGAGTGAAACCCAGAAGTACTATGTGATCTGTTTCAAGAACGAGAGAGTTTCCACGTTTCAGATTATCTATCTTTTCCTCAATGGCACTAGTGACGATACCAATCAGTACACTGGTGAAAAGCACTCCAAGGATAGCAATGATCGACATCATTACAAGATATCCGGGGCTCCCGTCTTCAAAAGAAGGCATCCAGGCATTGATCACTGTGGCGAAACTGTCCCAGAATACTGATGCAACTTCACCTTCTTCGTTGAATCCAAATAAAATGATCAGTCCGGCAATGAGGACCGCGCAAACAACACACGCAACTATCAAAAAGTGGATAAAGCCGAGAGAACCCTTGGAAACACGATTGTCAAACCAGTAATCAAATCGTTCACGAAGAGTATATGATCGTTGGATTTTCCTTGTCTCATTTTTCTTTTCCATATAGATACCTTTCCGATTTTCATCCAGTATTTTTGTTCCGTCCGAATATATGTCACTTGTTATCATTATACCTTTACCCTGAATACATGGTCAAATTTGATTGAAAAGATCTTTTTTATCAAACATAACCCCGTACCCGGTTTCAGTAAGTGTTTGAGAGTCTTGCCTCTTTATTATGGCAAGGTTCTTTTTTTACGACTGTTATACAGGATGGTTATTGAATACTATATCCGATTTATTATAAAATAAAGATAGATTTTTCAAAAAAGTTTGGAGGACAGTATTATGAACAGGTTTTGTGAAAACTGTGGCGCAAAGTTGGCAGATGGAGCAAAATTTTGCGAGGAATGTGGTGCAAAGATACTTCCCATGTCGGAAGTACCGCCACAGTCAGCGCAGGATACAGGGCAGAACTTTGACCATAATCAACAGTCGGGAAATATAAGTTCATTTGGAAATGAGTCTCAATACAGTGAACAGAATTACCGTTCACCTGTGCCCGGTTCGCAGAATCCCGACGCATTCTATAGTTATAACCAGGGTAACATTCAGAATCAGGGTTATCCCGGCTCTGCTCCGGGCCAACAGCAACCCGGGTCATATAATAATTTCAACCCCGGAAACTTTCAGAACCAGGGTTATCCCGGCTCTGCTCCGGGTCCTCAACAGCCCGGTTCCTTTAATGGTTTTAACTCAAATTATGCCCAGAACCAGGGTTACAATAATCCCGGTCAACAGCCCGGCCAGTATTATTCTCCGAACGATGTACAGAACCGGGGATATGCTCCTGCCCCGGGAAATCCCAAAAAAACCGGCCTCCCAAAGGGAGCAATAATAGCTGCTGTTGCTTTAGTTGCTATTGCTGCAATCAGCGCATTCCTTGTTTTGGGTAAAATCAAAGGCGGACAAAATAAAGAGGAGAGCATAGCGGAAGAAACCACCTCAGGTTTTGACCGGTCATCCTCTCAGAATGATTCAGACACCCGGACTTCAAAAGGTTCAAAAGCTTCAAAAGCTTCAAAAGGTAAATCTGCACGAGAGCAGGCCGCTGCCCTTGACAATGACTCAAAAGATACCGATATGACCGAACGTAAGGCAAAAGAAACGTCCGGAAATCAAAGTGATGATAATTCAGACAGCAGTCAAAAAACGAGCAGTAATGATGAAGAGTTTCTTCCGTCCACTTTTGCAAAAAAGGGAAAACGAGACATACTTCAGGACGGCACAATCATGTACATGAATTCTATAGGTGACTATGTCGCGAATGTCTGGGTAGAGGATAATGGTAAATATTATTACACAGGACCTGATGGTTCCATAATTAAAGACAACTATAGTGCAGATGGGTACTGGTGCGGTTCAGACGGTGCCTGGGATCAGAGCGTTAAACAACGAAATGAAGATCCTGAGCCCATGACCGGTACATATGAGGGCTATGTCAAAACATGGAAGGTTGCAATCACAAAAGATGGCAGATACGGAACTGCATCATATACCTATACACAATTTGGAGGCACCCCTCAGGTTTATGACCTTACACCCCTTGGCCACGGAGTATATCTTGCTGAAGAAAACTCAGGATTAAAAGCGCTTATGTCAGTTATGGATAACGGTAATGTACTTGTGGTTTCAGAGGCTGGCATCACAGAAACATGCACCTTGAAGTAAGCTTACAAAACCTTCCACGGTGGATAACCGGTGGCTCAGGCAGACAATAAAATATGGGAGGAAACATATGGATAGAACAGGAGGAGGCGGAAGCCGTCAAAGAAATACAACAAGCGGATCAAGCCGGGTATCCACCAGAGGCAGTGGTCTGGGACTTGGAGGACCGATAGGAAATTCCGGAGGTTATAATGGAAGACCCGGACTTGGTGACAGAGGCGGAGGTGGTAACGGCTGCAGTGGATGCGGCTGCGTACCGGGATTTATCTTTATAGTCATTATCATCATTGCAATGATATATAATGGTGGATCCCAGCTTATTTCTACAGTACTTCATACAGCAGCCACAAAGGTGGAGGACGGAAGTGTAAAGGATGGTATCGATACAGGTATCGGTGCCATACAGGATGCTGTCCAGGGTATAACCGGCGGTTCGGGAGAAAACAACAACGGAAGAGCAGGATTGATCTCCGGCAGCAGTAAAGTAGATGCAGACCAGTCAGCAAAATCACTGTTGACCAACTCCTATCAGGACGGAAATCTGCTTCCTATATCCGGAGGCCAGGGTATAATACCGGGTCTTGCCGCAGGATCAGCTCTTTCTTCAGCATCAGGAGGCACTTCTTCGGGACAAAACTCTCAGGGTTATGCTGATCCTGAAGGAAAAGCCATTGATCCATCTCACCTTGTGTGGTCTAAAAATAAAAAAGGTCAGCAGGTGTTGATTCTTACAGACGATGAATGGGATGCAGTTGAATATGTAAAGCTTAACGTATTTGTAGATACCGGAAGTGCATTCATAGACCTTGGTCTCGACAATCTGTATGATTTTGACGATGACCTTAACCTCATAGGTGAGTTCGACGACACCTGGCTGTCTCTCGATAAGCATGTTGTCGCCTTCTATCAGCTGGACGGCTGGCACGAAGGAAGCAAATACCAGTCCCGGGGATATATTCCTGCTTTTGTTAACGGACAGCACGCAAATATCGTCCTGCAGTTTGATAACACGAATCCCGACGGAAAAATACTCGGAGTCAAACCTCTTCCTGACAGTCCCGGAGGAGACCTGTCCACAGAAGAAATGTGCAGCGGACTGGAGCTTTTAAACGAGGGAGATCTCATTGAGCCCATCTGTGATGTTTATTCATATGAAGGTGACTTTATCGACAACTATTTCCTGGGCGAAGGATTTGAAGTAGGAGAAAAACCACTGATCGCCAACATTGCCCTCGAGGAGGGAACTGTCACCAGCGTGGCATACCGGCTGACGGATTATGACGGCCATCACTACTGGACCCCGCTCATTGAATGAAAAAAATACTGTTTTATCAAAAATAACGGGTATCTTTTTTGGATACCCGTTATTTTTCAGGTGATAATGCCGATATAACACTCACCATATGTATGTTTAATCTTCAAAAGGGGTTTTATAAATGAGTGAGGAGGACCACAATGAGTTTCAGGAAGATGACAAAACAAACCAAAGGCAGTATCAGTAAAAGACTGGCTGTGATCGTTGCAGCAGTTCTTTTAGGAGTTTTTGCAGTCATGACTGTGTGCATCATTGTTTTTGTCGGAGGTAAAATGCTTACTGCCACAGACAAGACCATGTATGCAATGGCAGACAATGCTGCATCAAAAGTCCAGGCACTTCTGAATGTTTCCGATGATATCGACGAGAACATCCAGACTGTCATTAAGCGTATGTACGAATCCGAAGATAATGACTCCGGAATCAAGGCATCCTGGACAGTGGAGGGGGCAGTAAATGCTCAGCCTCAGCCCACCACAGGAAACTTTATAAGCCGTGTGACGGGAGAGAAGATCAGCGGTTCCAGATATGCGGCTGAAACCGTTGTACTGAACAATCTGATTCATGCAGTTTCAACCTACGACAATATAGTTGGTGCAGGTCTTCTTATGGAGCCGGGTGCATTTTCCAAAGATGCAAATCAGTTTGCGCCCTATATCTCAAAAGAAGACAATGCAAAGGGAGTAGTGGAAAACCTTGATTACGCCAGCTATTCAGGTGCAGATTATTATGCCAACGCAAAGTCATCTCTTGCAAATGGTTATTCATCTGCTTACGAGCTGAATGAACTGAAGGTCGTTACCCTTTATTATCCCATCGTTTCCGGTGGAAGCTTCAAGGGAGCTGTTGTCATCACTCTCGATACACAATCCTTCGGTATCATTGTTGACGCTCACCCTCCTTTCAACAATATGATCTACAATGTATTCAGCGGTGAAGGTGATTTCCTCCTCAGCAGTAATCTGGCAATCATCGGAACCAGCTTCAAGGATGTCATCGGAGATAAGTGCTTTGCAGATTTTACAGCAGGCGAAAAGACCCATGAGAGATTTAAGATCACAAGTACTTCACAGAAGAACGGTAAGGTAATCCGTTACTTCTCACCGATCGTAGTAGGAAACGGATACTGGTGGACACAGTGTGCACTTCAGCAAAATGATTATTATGCTCCGAATTACGAGATTTTCTTCTTCGTGGTTATTTTCGCGGTAATAGCATTAGCAGTGCTCAGCTTTGTTGTAGTAGCTCTTCTGACCAGGACTCTGGCACCTCTTAATCGTATCGGTGAAGCAGCTCAGAAGGTTGCGGCAGGTGACTTTGATGTTGATGTATCCTATGACGGTAATGATGAGATAGGTGTTCTTGCAAATTCAATCCATCAGTTTATAGAGAGACTCAGAAGTATCATAGGAGATCTCTCCGAGAACCTCACAGAGCTTGCTGATGGAAATTTCAACACAGACAGCAATCGTCACAGAGAGCTTTATGTCGGAGCTTATGCACCTCTTAAGGATGCAGTGAACAGCATAAGTACAGAGCTTTCTGTAACCATGCGGGAGATAAGAGAATCTGCAAATCAGGTTTCGGATGAAGCTGAGCAGGTTGCTTCCGGTTCTCAGGCATTGGCACAGGGCTCTACAGAGCAGGCCTCATCTGTTGAGGATCTTTCAAAGACCATGACTGAAATTTCCAAGAAGGTACTCAGTACTACGGAGCTTACGAAAGAGGCTGCAGCTATCAGTCAGGGTTCCAATGAAGCAGTCCGTACATCTAACAACAAGATGAGTGAGATGTCTGAATCCATGAATGAGATCACCGAGAAGGCAAATGAGATCAGTAAGATCATCAAGACCATTGATGACATTGCCTTCCAGACCAATATTCTCGCTCTTAATGCAGCCATCGAGGCAGCAAGAGCAGGCACTGCAGGTAAGGGCTTTGCAGTTGTAGCTGACGAGGTAGGAAATCTTGCCAAGAAATCCCAGGATGCAGCAAGCAGTACAGCGAAGCTTATCGAAGATACCATCGAAGCTGTCCGTAAGGGTGCAGGCATCACTGATGAAACTGCAATTGCACTTAACAAGGTATCCGACAGCTTTACAAGAATCGATGAGCTGGTAAGCAAGATCTCTGAGGCTTCCGAGCAGCAGAGTGCCGGCATACAGCAGGTAACAGACGGAATCGATCAGATCTCCTCTGTTGTTCAGACAAACTCAGCTACTGCAGAGCAAAGTGCGGCAGCCAGCCAGGAGCTTTCAACTCAGGCAGAAAGACTGGATGATCTTGTATCAAAGTTCCGGTTGAAGAATTAAGTTTCTGTCAAGATCCGTGTTTGATCCTATAATGTTTCAAACACGGATTTTGATAAGTTATGGGGGCGGTTTTTATGTTTCTGAATATGAAAAGAGCAAAAATCCTGGCCTCTGGGATGGCGATATGTTTTTTACTTATACATATTTTGATGTTCAATGTATTTTCACAATGCAACGTCGTCCCTATGGCAAGGTTCAATATATTCAGCATAGCTTTTTATCTGTCAATTCTTTTTGTTGTACATAAAGGCTGGCTTCCTTTTTATACCATCGCAGTGTATACGGAAGTTGCGGTACACATGACCCTGGCTGTGATTCTTACAGGCTGGGAAAGCGGATTTCAGGTCACCCTGATCGGCATGAATGTCCTTGCTTTTTATGCGGAATATTCAGGACACACACTAAAACTAAAGGTTTTACCCGTACTTCCCCTGAGCATAGCAGGAATGTTTTTATATCTTGGATCCTGTGTGTATCTGAATTATCACCCCGCACCCTATGCTCTACCAAAGATAGCCGAATTAAGGCTGTCGCTCCTGTGGGGATTCATAGTTTTTGTTGTAAGTATTTTCATCCTGCAGCTAATGGTCATCATAGCTGATTCTTCCCAGTTAAAGCTTGAATATCAGCTTTCCCACGATCATCTTACAGGATTACCCAACAGATATTTTCTTTCACAAAAATTTGAAACACTGAAAAACAATAACAGGCCGTTTTGGATCGCCATCGCAGATATAGATGATTTCAAAAAGATAAACGATAGCTTCGGACATAATTGCGGTGACTATATCCTGAAAACAGTTGGAGAAATTTTATCTTCAAAAGGAGTACAATGCTGTCGCTGGGGTGGTGAGGAATTTATATTTGTAGAAGAGCAGTCAGAGACCCTTCCGGACCGGTTTGCATTTCTGAATGATTTACGGCAGACCATAGAGGATCATCCTTTTGTCTATGAAGGAACGGAGCTTAAAGTCACAATGACCTTCGGTCTCGCACATTCTTCAGAAAGAAAGCCGAACATAGATGAAGTTATAAGAGATGCCGATGAAAAGCTGTATGCAGGTAAGTATGGTAGTAAAAACCGGGTAGTGGATGAAAGCAATTTTGAATACCACCTAAAATCAAAAAAAGAGTTCTTTGATTCAAATCGCTAACTCCTTGCTTACACAGCGGCAAAGCCTTCTGTATGAAAACATCGCCGCAGCCTGCCAGTCGGAATTCGCCTGCGTGGATGCCGTACAGGACTACATCTACAAGGAAACAGGAAAAACCATGACAGGGCAGGAGAAGCTTTATCTCGCTGTCCATATAAACAGGATAAGGAATTAATGGTGTCCAATTGACTGACATTCCATTAGCCGTCGGCTCTGAGTAACACTGAGCTGATGGCTCTTTTTTTGGTTGAATGACTTCAAATTTGATATTCTCTGATATGGGTCATTACATGAACATGATTTTCTTGACTGCAATACAGGTATTATCTGATATGGACCATTTCATCATCATGATTTTCTTGACTACAATACGGGTATTTTCTGATATGGACCATTTCATCATCATGATTTTCTTGACTACAATACGGGTATTTTCTGATATGGACCATTTCATCATCATAATTTTCTTGACTGCAATACAGGTATTTTCTGATATGGGTTATTTTTCAAGTGCAGAATGCCAACAGATTCAATAATCTGATGGCAGTTTTCATTTTTTATCAATATGAATAGTTAGATTCCATGATGCAAGTTCCGCACCTTTTGTGGTAAAATCATTTCATACATACATGGGTGAGAAAAATACTTTTCACTAATGTTTAATGAACGTGATAAAACCATTCTCGCACTCAGAACAATTTTCCGGGAATGGAGCTGATTTTTAAAAGGAGAAAACACCATGATTTACTACATCAAGGAAATGGAAGAGGATTTTCTTAATGACTTCGTCTACTGGTCTGACAACCATGGACAGTTTGAGAAGGATGGCAAGGATCTGAGTTATGATGAGCTTCCTAAGGATCTGCAGAGCGTGTATTCAGAAATCTGGGAAGAAAACAAAGATGGTTTAAGCTGCTGCCTTGCAGAGTTTAAAGGAGAGTATGGCATAGCCCTTGTGGCAGAGTATAGCCGTTCTTCCCAGGCCAGAGATCTCGAAATGGCAAAAAGAGTTGCTAAAACCCTTGAGGAAAAGAAGACTCCCGCAAAATCTGTAGTCATCCTTGCTTATGACCTGGGTAAAGTTTCCGATAATGGGGATCCATCAACCGTTGTAATCCTTTTCCTGCCTTCAAGTGTTTCAAAGAAGACCTTTAATACCAATGCCAAGATCTTTGGCGATATGGCATACAAAGCAGAGAAGCAGACACTTTATAAAGAGTATAAGGTTCCTTTTGTTTGTGAATTGTATGGAAGAATCGTTGTAAAGGCCAAGAACCAGGAAGAAGCAAAGCAACTGGCAGCCAAAGAGATAGCCGGCATGGCAGAAGAAGATATCTGGAAGAATACAACGTTGCTTCGTAATACCCTGAAGGTTGATGAAAGAAGTAAGGTTCTGGAGCAGAAGGACTGAGATACCGTCTATAACGATGATATTATGTTATCTTAATTTATAATCTCAATACATATCAGACAAGAATAATAAAAGCACATTTATATCAACAGGTTCCTATGCTAAAATGCCTATAGCAAAATGAATATTTCAATAGGAGACTAATATAATGGATTTAATACCAAGTTTTTCAGTTGATCATACACTGATCATTCCCGGCATATTCGTAAGCAGAGTAGATGTGGTGGGTAACGAAAAGGTAACTACTTACGATATCAGAGTCACAAAGCCAAACCGTGAGCCCCCCGTAGATGTGGCTGCCATGCATACCCTTGAGCATATTATCGCAACCTATCTCAGAAACGATCCTGACTGGAAGGACGAAGTAATCTATTGGGGCCCCATGGGATGCCTCACCGGTTTTTATCTTATCTTAAAGGGAAATCGCGCTCCTAAGGAAATCCATGACCTTCTTCTCAGAGCCTTTAGATCAGTTGCCGATTCAGACAGTGTTCCGGGCTCCAATGAAGAGAACTGCGGAAACTACCTCATGCACAATCTCTGGCTTGCAAAGTGGTATGCCGAAAAGTTTGCGGATTATCTTGAGGAGAATAAAGATAATCAGGCAATTTTTGAGTATCCGAAGACCGAGAGACTGGTAACCGATGACGGTCGTCAGTTCTTTGATTCATAACAGAATACTATACAGACTGTAATCTATCAGTAAATGTGTAAAAGTTCAGCCGGTGTACCATGGGGAGTGGGTGTAGTGACACACTACCTCCCCATGGTACACCGGCTGAATTACTGTGCTTATGTGCAATTTAAGCTGTCGCTCGAAGTATATTTTTTGCTTACAAACTCTCTTTAATTGTATAATCAAAGAGTAGATTGGAAATCCACAGGGGACGGTTCTCACCGGCGAGAACCGTCCCCGGCGGATTCATCCTCGGTGGATTTTTTATATTAATCGAAAGGTGGCTGACACTTTGCTCAAGTTTCTGAAAAAACATTTATGGATCGGTCTTATAGGCTCGCTGTTTATGGTGTGCGAGGTACTGATCGATCTGATACAGCCCAGGATGATGGCCCAGATCGTGGATAACGGTATACTCAAAGGAAATACAGATCTGGTATGGAGCGTTGGCATACGAATGATTTTTATAGTATTTCTGGGTGGCTGCTGCGGCATCCTTTCGGGAGTGTTCGTTAACATTTGCTCACAGCACTTCGGAAATGATCTTCGTAAAGCACTGTTCGACCGCATCATGAATTTTTCATTTGAGCAGATCGACGACTTCACCACAGGAAGCCTGATCACCCGAACAACCTCGGACGTGACCCAGGTGCAGACTATGGTTTCCCAGCTCATCCGCGGTGCTGTACGATGCATGATGTTTTTCTTTGCCGGCAGCTCATTCCTGCTTACTCTCAACGTGGCCTTCAGCCGCGTTTTAATGTTTACCATTCCCATCATATTGGCAGAAATCGCCTTTGTAGTGTGGAAGAGCGGTCCAATGTTTACGCATTTACAGACCCGGCTTGACCGCGTGAACTCTGTCATCGGTGAAAATATTGCCAGCGAGCGTGTAGTGAAAGCCTTCGTACAGGAACAGAGTGAAATAGAAAAGTTCGATAAGAGTAATCTTGATTTGGTCAACACCCGGTTTGAAGTACAGATCCTGATCAGCTGGATGCGGCCGGTCATGAACATTGTTTTAAATGCAGCCACTGTAGCCATCATCTATATAGGTGGTATGGAGGTTGCGGCGAGCAGGATGGAAATAGGAAGTCTGATGGCGGCCATTACCTATCTAAGTCAGATTCTGAGCGGAATGATGATGATGGCGATGATCTTCCAGACCATCACCCTGGGTCTTGCCTCCGCAAAGCGTCTTAAGGAGGTGCTTTCCTCCGTACCTGTTATTCGGGACGGTGACGCAAAAGATATCGAAAAACGCGGCGGCAGCATCGAGTTTAAAAATGTTTCCTTCAATTACCCCGGTCACCATCATGAGGTATTGAAAGACATCAGTTTCACCGTAGCCCCGGGTCAGACTCTGGCTGTTATCGGAGCCACCGGCAGCGGTAAAAGTACTCTGGTTTCTCTTATAGCACGTTTCTACGATGTAACAGAGGGAAGCGTACTGGTGGACGGAGAGGATGTGAAGCATTTTACTCTTCACGAATTAAGAGACCGTATCTCCTTCGTGCTTCAAAAAAGCGAGCTGTTTACAGGCACCATACGAAAGAACATCATGATCGGCAATCCCGGGGCAGACGAAGAGGATATGATCAAATCTGCCCGGGCAGCTCAGGCCGATGAATTCATTTCACATCAGCCTGATAAATATGATACTACCGTAGCCGAGGCCGGCATGAGCCTTTCAGGCGGGCAGAAACAGCGCATCGCAATTTCCCGCGCACTCCTGAAGCCGGCGGAGATCCTTATAATGGATGACTCCACCAGCGCCCTGGATCTGGGTACCGAAGCCAGATTATTTAAAGCTCTGGATGAGGGCTACGGAAATTTAACCAAGATCATCATAGCTCAGCGCATTGCGACTGTTATGCGTGCGGACCGTATTGCGGTTATGGACAAGGGTCGAATCGTAGGCATTGGCAGCCATAACGAGCTTATGGAAAACTGTGACGTTTACCGCGAGATCTATGATTCCCAGCTCAAGAAGGGAGGTGTGAAGGCATGAGTCAGCAACTGAATGCAAATGCAGGCTCCTTGCATATTCTTTCCATGAGTTCAGCGCAGAGTGGCTCCGGGAATTGGAAATCTGTCTCAAACACGCCTCAACCTTCCCTTGGACGTCGGGGTATGCGAGGAAACCTGGGAGCTCCTTTAGAAAAAGCAAAGGACAGAAAAGGTACCCTAAAGCGCCTGTTAAATTATTTTAAAAATGAATGGAAATACGTGATGCTTCTGTGTGTCACCATCATCCTCGGCGTGTGCATGGGCGTTATGGCTCCACGCTTTCAGGCCGAAGCCATTGACCACATAAAAAGTTCCGAGCTTGGGTCTCTCAAAAAGATACTCATCCTCATGCTTGCTGCATATGTGATTCACGGACTGAGCACACTTTTACAGGGTTTTCTCAGTGCGAAGCTTAGCCAGAGAGTCATATTCAGACTGCGGGGAGACTTGTTCCGAAAGATCACAAACCTGCCGATCGCATACATTGACACCCACTCCCACGGTGACATCATGAGCCGCATGACCAACGACGCAGAGAACATCGCTAACATTGTTTCTTCATCCCTCAGCAGCCTGCTTTCAGGAATGCTTATGCTCATCGGAACCATCGCCATGATGCTTTCCTACAGCCCGCTTTTGACGTTACTCAGCTGCTCTACGGTAATGCTTACAGTGGTGTTTACGACAAACATCACCAGGTACATGCGGAAATATTTCGTGAAACGCCAGGAGCTTCTGGGAAAGCTTAACGGAACAGTGGAAGAGATGGTGACCAACACCCGTACCGTCACTGCCTATAATCGTCAGGCAGCAGAAGTTCAGGGCTTTTCCGAAACAGCTAACGAACTTACGAAGACCGGAATCATAGCGGAGATCATCGGCGGTTCCATGGGTCCCATCATGAACATGCTGAGCAATGTCTCCTTCGTGGTGGTAGCGGTTTTCGGAGCACGATTTGCCCTGAGCGGAGACATTTCCATTGGAGTGATTTCTGCATTTATCATCTATGCAAAGCAGTTCTCACGCCCCATCAATGAACTCGCCCAGCTCTACGGTCAGATCCAGACGGCCCTTGCAGGTGGTGAACGTATCTTCCAGATACTGGACGAAAAGGAAGAGGATAAGAGCGGAGGAGAGATCGTAAAGCCTATTAAGGGCGTAATAGAGTTTAGAAATGTCAACTTCTCATATGTGCCGGGGAAACCTGTCATCAAAAACTTTTCATTACAGGTATGCTCCGGAAAGAAGATTGCACTGGTAGGCTCCACCGGCAGCGGTAAGACCACCATCATTAACCTGCTGATGCGCTTTTACCACGTGGATTCAGGTGAGATACTTCTGGACGGAAAGAGCATTTACGATATCTCCACAGATGAGCTGAGAGATGCCATCGGAATCGTTTTGCAGGATACGGTGCTCTTTACAGACACTATTCGCAATAACCTTTGCTATGCATCCAGGGACATCACTCAGGAAGAACTGGAATCAGCTGCCGCCTCCAGTCACTGTGACGATCTGATCGAGAATCTCACAGACGGTTACGACACAGTGTTGGAATCCTCCGGGGCAAACCTCAGCCAGGGCCAGAGGCAGCTACTCACTATATGTCGTGCATTCCTCTCGAAGCCCAGCATTCTGATCCTGGACGAGGCTACCTCCTCCGTCGATACCAGAACTGAAATGTGTATCCAGGATGCCATGACAGAGCTTATGAATCAGCGTACCAGCCTCATTATCGCCCACCGTCTATCCACTATTCAAGATGCAGACGAGATCATCGTTATGGATCATGGAGAGATCGTGGAGAGCGGAAATCATGAGGAGCTGCTTGCCAAGAAGGGCAAGTATCATGACCTGTATATGACACAGTTCGCGGGACAAGAAATATAGGAAAGGAGTATTATGAAATCAAAGAGTATATTAGCACTAGGTATGACTGCTTGTGTCATTGCAACAGGATGCAGCACTGCTTCTGTACCGGAAGCAACTGAAACTGAATTAACAAGGCCTGAGATGGCATTGGAAGAAACTGAATCCGTCGAAAATACAAATGATGATCATGAAAAGGAATCTGACAGTACTATGACAGACGCTTCACAGTATGTTTCATCCATTGAAAACAGCAACATAGATCCGGCTTTATATCTCGACTACTCAGCCGGTATCGAAGCAGGCGTCTACAAGTGGATTCTCAGTGAGGATGAAAATTACTATATCCTTGCAGCCCTCGATGAAAAGGGTGAACCCATCGAAGCAATACAGAAAGCAATAAATGTTGGCGCCAATAATCAGGAGTCTATCGACCTCGCAGGAGGAGATAAAAAAGGTGACGGTGCCGGACAAAGACAAGGCGGTGGCGGTCAGAATCAGGGTGGTATGCCAGGCGGCATGATGGAAATGATGAACCGGGGCACTGTATATCAGGGCGTTTACATTAACTCAAACATCACTAACACTGAGTACCAGACCATGGCAATCTATGTTCCCAAAGACTATATGAAAACAGATAGTGATGGTAATGTTACAGGCATTAATCATGAGGCGAAGATAGGAAACTATACAGCTGACACAGCTCCGGTTGTATATCTGAATGAAATGGGCGGCTGGCGTTCGAGTTCCCCGAAGGCAGCCGATACGTCTTTCCTTGACGAGGGCATGATCTATGTTTCCGCCGGCGGACGCAGCAGGGATGCGGTGGATGAGAACGGAAACATTACCGGAAAATCGCCTACACAGATGGTGGACCTTAAGTCCGGTCTCATCGAGCTTAGGGCAAACACCGACGTCATCCCGGGAGATATGACAAAGATCATCTCCACCGGTACTTCAGGCGGCGGACAGATGAGTTCAATACTTGGTGCTTCCGGAAATATGGCGGTTTACTATCCGTACATGTATGAGGCAGGAGTTCTGGGAGTCACAAAGAATGCTGACGGAAACTACTCCAGTGTCTTCGATGACAGTGTTTATGCCGCACAGCTTTACTGTCCGATCGCAGATCTTGAAAATGCCGATATCGCTTACGCCTGGTGGTGGGTAAATCTCGCTGACAAAGGCGGCATCTATAACGGCTCCATCACTGATTTTGAGAAGCGGCTTCAGGAACTTGAGGCCGAAGCATTTGTGGAATACATTAACGGCCTTAACCTCAGGGATTCAAAGGGTAATGCCTTAACCCTGACAGGTCTTCGTGAAGGAAGCTACTATGACGCCATCCTTCAGAATATTTCTGATGCTCTGAACGCTGCTGTCACAAACGGAGACATTAATCCTGATGAGGCATACAAAAACTATTCGGACTGGCTGACGAAAAATGATGATGAAACATGGCAGGTTACAGATCTCGATGGATTTATGATAGGTACTGGTCTTGTTAATAAACGCAACAAGGCAATTCCGGGATTTGACACCATGGATAAGTCGGCAGAAGGTGATGCCTTCGGTACAGATACAGATCAGGTAGTTCATTTCTCCAAGAGCGTGGCGCAAATCCTTTCAGATAACTATGAGGAGCTTTCTTCTCTTAAGGGTTTTGACAAGGAAGCTGTTGATGATTACATTGATGAGGTTCTGAACAGTGAAAAATCCGCTCTCATAGAGGAGCAGACAAATCTCCTTAATGCAACAGAAATCCTTCTGGCAAACAATGGTCATAATGCCGCTAACTTTGCTCACTACTGGAGAGACAGAAGCGGAACCGCAGACCAGCATACTTCCTTCTCGGTAGGCTACAATATCCTCCTGGCAGCACAGCTTAGAGGCGCAACTGTTGACTATCATCTTGTATGGGATATGCAGCATGGCAACAATGAGGGTACTTCAACCGGAACCATGATTGATTGGATCAAAGAGATCTGCTCGTAATATAGTTGCTTTGTTTGACAGAGCATTCTGAGAATGGTAAGATAAAAGCGTAAAGATAAATAAAAAAGGATGCCACCGGTTAAACGGCAGGCAATCCAGATTAAGCTATCAAAGAGACAGCCGCCTTAGTTTCGCACACCGGGGCGGCTATTCTTTTGCGTTTTTGCTGTTGCGTCCGATGGCGTATCCGAGACCGAACGCTGACAGCGCAAGGCTGATTACTGCGATTAATCCTTCTATCGTCAACATCTGCATTTACCTCCTTCTCGGTGAAGATTAAGAGCATAGGCTCCAGAACAACAGTTCCAGTCCGGAGGGCATATCACATTTGAATATTCGACCTCCGAACAAAGCGGAAGGCCTACCGTCCACCACACTTACGTGTTAAAGGTGACATCTTAGGTGGCGAGTTTATCATAAGGGCATTTATATTGTAAAGGATTATTAGTGAGATAAGCTTAAGAAGTCCTTATACACAGGGACAGTTCTTTCGAGAGCTGTCCCTGTTTTTATGTAACAGTTCAGCCGGGATGCCTTATTTTCGCAGTGAACAAGGCATTACATTGACCCATATTCCGGTTACCAGCATTTGAGTCATCCTGAATGGCAGGTTACATTGACTTAATTTCAGGTAATCTGGATTTGGGTCATCCTGAATGGCAGGTTACATTGACTTAATTTCAGGTAATCTGGATTTGGGTCATCCTGAATGGCAGGTTACATTGACTTATATTCTGAATTCTGAGTTTTAAGGTCAATCAGTGGCTCCAATAACCCCGGATGGTGGGGAAAAGAGTCGACCACGGTCTTCGCTACAAGGCATTCTATCTGAACTGGTGGATATTAATTTATGTTTCCTTTTGGGTGTTTAACGGGTATTTATATCCAATATATATCTTTTTATGGTTGAATATATTGTGAAAAGGTTATAATCAATACATGTAAACCACTTCGATTGACATCTGTATTTCAGAATTAAACGGACTATAATCCATATTCAAAAATGTGGTACGTTTTAAAATAATATCCACGGCAATCCTGTAGGTTTCCCATTTTGAATACGAAAGGAATTATCATGACTATTGAAGAAATGAAGCGGAAAAAGACTGAAAAGGGTTATACCAATGAAATGTTATCAAAGCTGTCCGGTGTACCTTTAGGTACTGTTCAGAAGATTATGAGCGGAGAAACTACCGCACCAAGAAAATTCACCATTGATGCACTGTCAAAGGTTCTTGGTGAAGAATCTGTTGACTATACAAAATCGACACCCTCAGGAAAAAGCGGTGTGTCTGAATCTTCTGTTGCATATTCTGCTGATGGAGAAAAAAGGAAATACACCATTGATGATTACTATGCAATACCTGATGACAGAAGAGTAGAACTTATAGATGGAGTTATTTATGATATGGGAGCTCCATCCTTAACTCATCAGAGAATACTTGGAGATCTCTTCGTTTTATTCAGAGAATGCACCACTGAGCACAACATGCCCTGTGAAGTATACCTATCACCTTGCGATGTTAGACTTGATAAAGATAATTACACCATGGTTCAGCCGGATCTTCTGGTGCTCTGTGGAGAGTATGATGAAAATGGCATCCGATACGAGGGCGCACCTGAACTTGTTATCGAAATATTATCCCCATCCTCCAGAAGCAAAGATATGTTGCTAAAGCTTTACAAATACCATAATGCCGGAGTCAAAGAGTACTGGATCGTAGACCCCAAACATAGATTAGTTTATGTTCATCAATTTTCGGATGAAGATTATGCCCCTAAACAGTATGCATTTGATGCTGAAATTCCTGTAGGAATATCAGGCGGAAAATGTAGCATAGATTTTTCAAAAGTGAGAGCGTGATAGAAATTTTATTCAAATTTTACTGACATTTATGTTTCCCTTATTTATAATTGATTAGAAACAAAGTCAAAAATTTGGAGGTTATGATCATATGAAAAAATTAATCTCACTGATGCTTGCACTAGCATTGCCTTTGAGTATCACTGCATGTAACTCTACATCCATTCCTGCTTCTACTACGGCGGCTGCCGTTGAAGAGACCACCGAGGCGGCTGCTGAAACAGAAGAAGCTTCTAAGGACGAGGAAACAACAGAAGCAGCTACAACAGCCGAGGAAACCACCAAAGCTGAAACAACCAAGGCTGAGGAAACAACTAAGGCCGAAACGAGCAAAGCTGAAGAAACAACAGCGGCTGAAACAACCAAAGCTGAAGAAACAACTACAGCTGAAACAACCAAAGCCGAAGAAACAACTACCGAAGCTAAAACAACTGCAAAAGAAGCAACAGTGACCGAATCCGATTCAACTGAAAATAAGGTTATCAATTTTGATGAAATCAGGTCAGAGAAAACAGTCACAATCCCCGAATGGGATCCTTCATCCAAGGCTATGCAGTCTCTTGTAGAATTTGTATCCGCATCCGTAGATGAAAACAGCAAGAGTTATATCCCAGTTAAGGATCGTATCGCAGTATTCGATATGGACGGAACACTTACCTGCGAGACCTTCTTCACCTACTATGACACCTGCATGTTCATAAGCTATTGTCTCGAGGATCATCCGGAGAAGGTTAGTGATGACCTGAAGCAGGCAGCATTGGAACTGAAGCCCGGTTATACAGCAGGAGAGGCACTTGCCAGAAAATTCGCCAAGGCCTACGCCGGTATGACTGTCAAGGAGCTCTATGACTATGCTGTAGAGTTCGGACAGAAGAAAACACCAAGCTTTAACAACATGAGATATCTGGATGGTTTCTATCTTCCTATGGTGGAAGTTGTGAAGTATCTCTATGATAATGACTACACCATTTATGTTGTCAGCGGAACAGAACGTACAACCACAAGAGCAATCGTTGCCAACTCACCTATAAGTGAGTATGTATCTCCAAGCCATGTCATCGGAACAGAATTTGAAGTTAAGGTTAAGGGCAATGAGGAAGTACCTTCCAACATGGATTTCAAGTACAAGAACGGTGATGAACTTGTATTGACAGGCGGCTTCATCCAGAAGAACCTCAATGCCAACAAAACCATCTGGATCGAGAGAGAAATCGGACAGTATCCGGTACTTGCTTTCGGAAACAGCGGAAGTGATACCAGTATGATGAATTACGCTCTGGATGAGAGAAATCCTTATCCGGCACAGGCTTATATGGTTGTTGCTGATGATGACGTAAGAGAATGGGGAACCCAGAAATGGGACGAGAAGTCAGCAGATTATGAGAAGCAGGGCTATATCCCTATTTCCATGAAGAATGATTTCGTTAATATCTATCCTGAAGGCATCACAAGAGCCGATGTGCAGTATCATGAGCCTGAAGTCAATGCCGCAGTAACAGAGACTGCAGAGACTTCAGCCGAGACTACCGCTGAAACTCAGAAGGCAGCATAACAGCAAAATAGTCCACAAAAATTTATGGGAGAAATTCACACTGAATTTCTCCCGTTTTTCTTTAGTGATTTATACAGAATCCCAAAGCCAGGCATATCAGCAATGCGGCAATGTGAACCTTCCTGTACATATAGAGTATTGCGATGGTCTCACGGAAGAAAGCACCGGGCCAGAAATACCATTTTGATTCACTTCCTATAACCTGAACTTCCATGCCTTCGTTTTTGGCAAGCATTCCGGATCTTAATACATGGAAATCGGAGGTTACAACTGCGATTTTGGCATCAGGTTTTAGATCTTTGATTATCTTCTTCGAAAACTTCAGGTTTTCTTCGGTATTTCTCGATTTCTTTTCCGGAAAAACCTCGAAATCCTCAGCACCGTGGCTAAGGAGATACAGTTCCATGGCAGAGCCTTCACTCAAAGGCTCATCATCACCTTTTCCGCCGGAAGGAACATAATAGGCGGTTTTCTCATTTTCGATTTCCTGCTCCCATACAAAATGTATGGCACGATTGACTCTTTTCTTTATAAGTGGTCGCAGCAGTCCGTTCTTACTGATGGAGCATCCAAGTATGATGATATAGTCTTTGTCATAGACCGGTTTTATCCTTAGCACAGCGTAACCCATTATCCATATGGCTATCACTGTACATTCCATATACCTGATGAATGGCCTTATAACCCGATAAAAAGGTAATATTGCGGCAGGAAGTATTTCTGTTCCAAACCATAAAAAATATGAATCCAGAATGTACATTGCTGTGATCACATATATCAGAGATGGTATAGGACGGAAACCTTCTTTTGACATGAGTACGCCGTTATTCACACATACATATAATAACAAAAGTAAAAATACTATGGTGAGTGTACTTACCGGAAGGTTAAGAACCATGTCTGCCAGTAAAGTTATCAGAAAAACAGCTGCACCTAAAATAAGGATATTGATATAGGAGTATGGGTTTGTTTTTAGTGACATAGGTTATTTTTTCCTTGATGAAATCTATACAAACATCATAAGCTTAATGACTGACAATCAGTTATCGGACCCCGGAACAGAGTATTCTAAAAATCCCTTATGACGTTCTAAACAATTATATCAAACTATCAATCATCATAAAGGTGCATGTCATTTCTTGTACATAATGAAATAAAGTGCTAAGCTTTTATTAATGACGATTGTGCATCTTCACTACAAATAAAACACCATCAATCATGAAGATTAGTGCGAAAATATTTTTCATTACTATTTGTGCCGCCGGTAATAAGTGGCGTAATGGGGCTTATTATGAAAAGAGGAAGACTTTACATCATGGGGGGAAACAAAAAATCGAAAACCGCAGCAGCGATACTTCTGACAGGAGCATTGGCCTTTGGCAGTGTGAGCACTGCCTTTGCAGGAGTTATAGGTCATGGAATATCTGCAGGAAAATGGCAACAGGATTCCATCGGCTGGTGGTACCAGTATTACAATTCATATTATCCTGTGAATAAGTGGGAATTTATCAATGGTTACTGGTATCATTTCGGACCTGCGGGCTACATGGATACCGGCTGGTACACAGAAAACGGAGTTATGTATTATCTTGACCCTACAAATGGCAACATGTATAGGAACTGTCAGTCAGTCATAGATGGCTTTACTTATGATTTCGATGATTCCGGTGCCGCAAACCTTGAGAATCACTACAAGAGTCCTGTAGTCATCCCCCCTGAAGACCAGAAGAGCGACCTTGAAAAACTTGTGGATGCAATGTGTGATGACGTTCTTTCCGGGCTTGTCTATGACGGTATGACTGATCGTCAGAAGCTCACCAATATCTACTACTGGGTACGCAGTAATCTTTCTTACAGCGGACACTCTGCAACCAGAGACTGGGTAACTGAGGCCTATGAAGGTCTGAGAAGGCATCGCGGTGACTGCTACACTTATTTTGCGGTAACCCAGGCACTGCTCACGAGAGCAGGATTCCCAAGCATTGAAGTTATCCGATGCACCGACAATGATCACTTCTGGAATCTGACAAAATGCGACGGTCAATGGTATCACTTTGATACTACACCAAGAGCCGCAGGCGGAACCTTCTGCCTTCTGACAGACGCACAGATGCTTTCATATTCAGCAGCCCACAGAGGATGCTTTGCATTTGACCAGAGTCTCTATCCGCCTACACCTTTATATTGATCACAAACCGGAGAACAACTATGGAAGAACTTATCGAAATCCTTAAAGACATTGACCCAGACGTAGACTATGAAACCTGTGACACCCTTGTGGAGGATGGCGTTCTTACCTCCTTTGAGATGGTAATGCTGGTGACGGACATCAACCAGCGAATGGGTGTAAGCATTGCCCCGGAAGACATCCTGCCTGAGAATTTCAGCTCAGCCAAAAAGATTTATGAACTGATTCAAAAATCACGGGGAGAGTAATCTGACATGCTTCTGGTTTCCTATCAGTTTCTGCTGTTTCTGGCAGTGCTGGTCATCCTTTATTATCTTATTCCGAAAAAATTTCAGTGGATTTTAATGTTTACGGCGGGACTTCTTTTCTATGCCTGCGGAGGTCCCGGCGGACTTGTTTTTGTCTTAGTCACAGTTCTGTCCACCTGGGGACTGGCGCTGTCCATAAGCAGGATTCCAAAGGGAGAAAAGAAACGAAAGTCTTTATTCATCCTTGGTCTTTTGCTTAATGCAGGCATTCTCGCAGTACTGAAATACACAAACTTTTTCATCCAAAATATCAATGCTTTTCTAGAACCTCACGGCCAAAGTATCTCATATGTAAACTGGCTCCTGCCACTTGGAATTTCCTACTATACTTTTCAGTCAGTCGGATACTTTACGGATGTTTATCTAGGGAAGACAGAACCCGAAAAGAATCTCGGGCACTATGCGCTGTTTGTGACATTCTTCCCCCAAATGGTTCAGGGTCCCATCAGCCGATATGACGAACTCAAAGATCAGCTATTCAAAGGCTATACCTATGACAGCAGAAGAATCCGAAGCGGACTTCTCAGGATGCTGTGGGGATATTTCAAAAAACTTGTGGTGGCTGACCGTATCGCGCCTCTTGCCATCACCATAGCACAGGCGCCTGAAGGCTTCGGAGGAATCTGGGTGTGGATAGGCATGTTTTCCTACACCATCTGGATGTACTCGGATTTCACCGGCGGCATCGACATAGTACTAGGTGCGGCAGAGCTTTTCGGTATCGCTCTTCCGGAAAACTTTGATCATCCGTTTTTCTCAAAAAACCTCGCTGAGTTCTGGCGAAGATGGCATATGTCGCTCATGCGCTGGTTACGCGAATACATTTTCTTCCCCATTTCCATGAGTAAATCTGTGGGGAAGCTTTCCCAAAAAGCAAGGAAGGTTTTCGGGAAAAACATAGGCAGAAGAGTACCTCTCTATATAGCAAGCATTGTCACCTGGTTTGTGACCGGCATCTGGCACGGAGCTTCCTGGAATTTTGTATGCTGGGGCATGGCAAACTGTATCGCCCTTTTGATCTCTCAGGAGCTTTCCTCCTGGTCAAAAAAATTCCGTAAAACCCACACCTGGACAGAGTCCAATGCTTACGGCTGTTTTGAAGTGGTAAGAACTTTTCTCATTTTCTGTATGCTGGAAATGTTTGAATACTATCCGTTTTCTTCTGTATTCAGGCTGTTTGTCAGCATGTTTACAGAGTTTGATCCGAGGCAGTTGATAGGTGGAGCCCTATTTAACATGGGAATCACTATACAGGATTTCACCATACTTATCCTGTCTGTAGCTCTAATGGTCTGGACCGGTTTTGTAAGCCTGAAAACTCCCATGAGAGAATGGCTGTCAAAGCGTCCTGCATGGATACGTTTCATTTTGGTTTATGGACTGTTCCTTTGTGTTTTGATATTCGGAATCTACGGACAGGGATATGATGCAAGTCAGTTTATATACAATCAGTTTTAATTCAAACAGAAATCGGCTAAACATAGTTTCAGTCCCAATGATTATGACAAACATCATATTCCAGGAAGTCTGCCAAACAGTATGTTGAATTGAAATCCTTATTTCAGAATCAAAAAGCAATAAATGCTTTTATTAAGGAGGAACAGTAATTTGGACTCCAAAAAATATACCCGTTTTTTTATAGCGGCTCTTATCATTGCAGGTAGCCTCACAGCACTAACACGACTTCTGATGCCCAAGTATATGGGGCAGGTTACTGAAGGTGCCTTCATAGGAGAGTACTATGAAGACAAATCTTCCCACGACCTCCTGATCCTGGGTGACTGCGAAGCCTACGAAAACATTTCCCCTGTTGCACTCTGGAAGGAATACGGTATCACCTCCTGGATTCGCGGAAGTGCCCAGCAGCTGATTCCTCAATCCTATTATCTTCTGGAGGATACACTCAGGTACGAGACTCCTAAAGCAGTTCTTCTCAGCATTTCCGCAATGCAGCAAATTGAACAGGTGAGTGAAACCTACAACAGAATGACCCTGGACGGCATGCAATGGTCCGACGCAAAGCTTATGGCGATAAAAAACACCATGATGCCGGAGGAACACTTTATAGAATATGTTTTCCCGCTTCTCAGATTCCATTCCAGGTGGAGTGACCTTTCAGAGGATGACCTCAAGTACTACTTTCATGGTGAGCCCACTACACACAACGGCTACTATCTGAGAGCCGATGTGAGACCTGCAGGAGAATTCCCGGAGGAGCGTCGTGTCCGTAATCCGGAATTTGAGGCAAAGGGCTATGAATACCTCGATAAGATCCGTGAGCTCTGTGAAGAAAAGGGCATAAAGCTGATGTTTTTCAAGGCACCTTCTCTTTATCCCGTATGGCATGAGGAGTGGAACATGCAGATAGAAGACTATGCCGGAACCTACGGTATCCCCTACATCAATGCTTTGGAGGATATCGAAAAGATTGGCATTGATTTCGATACCGACACCTATGACGGAGGCCTCCATATGAATGTTTACGGCGCCGAAAAGGTTTCCTCTTATCTTGGGCCAATGCTTCTTGAGGCAGGTCTTCAAGACCACAGAAACGATCCCGAACTAGCACTACTCTGGAGCGAAAAAGAGAAGCGTTACGAAGATGATAAAGCTGCTCAGACAAAAGAATTCGCCGAGAAAGGATACCTTGCGAAATATGCAGGAGAGTACACTCATTAATATTTCTGCTGATCCATCAATAAGTGTCAGATCTGTAATATATGACATGCTTATTACGTTATAACCGGCTAAAAAATTTACGTTAAGGCTTTTACATGTTTAGTTTTCTGACGATATAATTATGGTAATAATGTTTTAGTATTTCATTAAAGTTTTGCAATGCTCACAAATCATAAAAAATATAAACCCGAAAGGAAAGGACTATGAAGAAAGCAAAGTTATTAACAGCTTCACTTTTAACTGCATTAACCATGACCATGGCGCCGGTGACAGCATTGGCCTTCGGTTTACCTTTTGCAAATCAGGCTCAGACGGAGGAATCCTATACCTTTAAAAGCGGCCTGACAGAGATAAAAATGGGAGACGAGGCAGCAGCTGTTATTGCGGCTCTCGGACAAACCACAAAGGCGGTTTTCGAGACTGACAGCTGTGCATATCAGGGAAAGGACAAGGTTTATACCTACAAAGATTTTGAAGTTTCCACTTTCCCAAAAGACGGAAAGGAATGCATATCAGCCCTTGTCATCACAGGGGCAAATGTGACAACCCCGGAGGGTATAAGCATCGGCTCCAAAGCCTCTGACGTAACAAAAATCTACGGCGCAAGCGACGGGAAGTACGGTATTTACAGATATGATAAAGGCCATTCCGAACTTACCTTCTACACAGATGCAGCAGGTTCCGTAGAAGAAATCGAATACATTTACAAACAGTGATCCGGAGGAAAAAATGATCAAAAATGTACTGGAGTATCTGGAAGCCTCTGAAGCGGGATTTCCCGATAAAACTGCTTACATGGATAAAAACGGCAAAATAACCTTTGGAGATTTAGGTGACAGGGCGAGGAGGCTTGGAAGCTTTCTCGCCCGTAAATCTGTTAAAGGAAAACCTGTTGCCGTATTCATGGAAAAATCGGTGGATATGATTCTAGGATTTATGGGAACAGTCTATGCCGGCGGCTTTTACTGTCCCATAGACGTGACCATGCCGGAGGAAAGGATACGTACTATTTTTTCGGTGCTGAAGCCCGCGGTTGTTCTGACCCGGGAAGCCGATCGTGAAAAGGTAACGGAACTTATGGCCGGACTTGATGGCGACACTGAAATTGCTGTCTATGAGGAGGCTTTACAGTATCAGGTTAATGTCTCCGTCCTTAACTCTATCAGAAAGAGAAGTGTTGACTCTGACCCGCTTTACGTACTTTTCACCAGCGGATCCACCGGAGTTCCCAAAGGAGTTGTAGTCCCTCACAGAGTCATGATCAACAACATGGAATGGCTGGAAAAGGAATATCACTTCACATCGGAAGAGGTGCTAGGTAACCAGGTACCTTTCTATTTTGATGTGTCGGATCATGATATCTACAGTGTATTGAAATTCGGTTGCAGCATGGTTATCGTGCCGCCTGAATATTTCGCTTTCCCGGTGAAGCTTGTACAGTTCCTGAATGAATATAAGGTGACAGCCATTTTCTGGGTGCCTTTTGCACTCTGTATGGCAGCAAATCTTGATGCCTTTAAGGCAGAGGTACCGAAGTATCTGAAGTACATCTTCTTTGCCGGTGAAGTTATGCCGGTGAAGCAGCTGAACTACTGGCGGAAACATTTGCCTGATTCACTTTATGCCAACATGTACGGACCCACGGAAACTTATGTGTGCACTTACTATAATCTGGACCGTGAGTTTAGGGACGATGAATCACTCCCCATAGGTTTTCCTGTCAGATATGCGGACATACTGGTACTTGACGAGAAGGGAGAATTAGTGGAACCGACTGAAGACGGATCCGAAAGCCGACAGGGCGAGCTTTGTGCCAGGGGATGTACATTAGCACTTGGCTATATGAACAGCCCTGAGAAAACAGCGGAAAGGTTTGTTCAGAATCCCCTTCAGAAAGGCTGGCCGGAGATCATCTACAGAACCGGCGACATAGTCCGCTACAACTCCCGCGGAGAGCTGGAATATCTAAGCCGGAAGGATTTCCAGATCAAGCATCTCGGCTACAGGATCGAGCTTGGTGAAATAGAAACTGCAGCCGGAGCAGTGCAGGGAGTCGAAACCTGTGCCTGCGTCTATGACATGGGACGAAAGATGATAGTTCTGGTGTATTCCGGAGAAGAGATTTCGAAACGTGATATGCTCCGCGCCCTGGAATCGAAAATCCCGAAATACATGCTGCCGAACAGGGTGCTTCACCTGGAGGAACTCCCTCACAATGCAAACGGAAAGATTGATAGGAAGAAGCTGGAAGGGATGGTGGTTTAAAACTGCTGACTGCTTCATTTGAAATTTCAGGATATGTTTAACATCGATGAAGCTTTTAAAGCTATATACAAAGTATAGTTCTATACCCGTCCTCTTAAGTTGTGCATTATTTATAATTATTATGTGTTTATTATCTATTTATAGTTAATTTTTATGTTTTTTACATGACAAAAAATTATCAATAGTATATAATGTACATAAATCTTTTCGACAATTTTTTAACAATTTAAGGAGGTATTATATGAAGGGTTTTGCAATGCTTAAGATTGGCGAGGTAGGCTGGATTGAGAAGGATCGTCCGGCTTGCGGACCTATGGACGCTATCTGCCGTCCTCTGGCAATCGCTATCTGTACATCTGATGTACATACTGTTTGGGAGGGTGCAGTAGGTGACCGTCACAATATGATCCTTGGTCATGAGGGATGCGCCGAAGTCGTTGAAGTAGGAAGCATGGTTAAGGACTTTAAGCCGGGTGACAAGGTTCTGGTTCCCGCCATCACACCTGACTGGAATTCACTTGAGGCACAGGCTGGCTATTCAATGCATTCAAACGGAATGCTTGCAGGCTGGAAGTTCTCAAACTTCAAGGATGGTCTTGATTCAGAGTTTTTCCATGTTAATGACGCCGACGGTAACCTTGCTCACATGCCAGAGGGTATGACTCTCGAGGATGCCTGCATGCTTTCAGACATGGTTCCTACAGGTTTCCATGGTGTAGAGCTTGCTGACGTACAGTTTGGTGATACAGTTCTCGTTATAGGTATCGGCCCTGTAGGTCTCATGAGTGTTGCGGGTGCACGTCTCCGCGGTGCTTCACGTATCATCGCAGTAGGCACACGTCCTAAATGCGTAGAAGCAGCTAAGTTCTACGGTGCAGACGAGTTCATCAGCTACAAGGACGGAACCATCGAGGAGCAGGTTCTCGCCAAGACAAACGGCAAGGGTGTTGACAGAGTCATCATTGCAGGCGGCGGAGTTAAGACCTTTGAATCAGCTGTTAAGTCTCTTAAGGCAGGCGGAAAGATTGGTAACGTAAACTACCTCGGAAGCGGTGATTTCGTTACAATTCCTCGTGTTGAATGGGGTGTTGGTATGGGTCACAAGCAGATCGCAGGCGGACTTATGCCTGGCGGAAGACTTCGTATGGAGAAGCTCGGATCACTTATTTCTTCAGGAAAGCTTGATGTAAGCAAACTTTCAACACATGTATTCCACGGTTGGGAGCACATTCCTGAGGCACTTCAGCTTATGAAGGATAAGCCTGCAGAGCTCATCAAGCCTGTTGTTATCCTTGATAACCAGCCGTAATCATTTTAATTTCTATTCCTCTTAGATTTATTATGATATCCCGGGCGGTCTCAGGACCGCCCTAATTTAGTATTTATTCAAATTGATATATTGTATCAGGATGCGTCAGTGGATTATAAGCAAGATATAGTTCATGCAACGGTTTTTGTTTTACAGGAGTTTGTTGATGAAGATTTTATTGGTATCAGGGTTTCTCGGGGCCGGAAAAACCACATTTATAAAGGAACTTATAAAGAGAACCGGGACTCACCCTGTGATCATGGAAAATGAATATGGCGATAACAATCTGGATTCCCTGGAGCTCCGGAACGATACCGCCAAAGAAGATGACATTCAGGTCATGGAATTTATGGAGGGATGTGTCTGCTGTACCATGAAGGACAGCTTTGCAAATTCCGTATTTACCATCTTTTCATCCCTTGACCCTGAGTATCTCATCATTGAACCCACCGGTGTCGGAAGACTCAGCAATATAATCAATAATTTACAGCCTTTTCTCCACGGTAGCATCAGTCTTTTGAAACCTGCAGTGGTTCTTTCTCCGGAAAATTTCCAACAGAATATGAAGGAGTGGCCTGAGCTTTACAGGGATCAGGTTGCCAATGCTGAGACCGTTGTTTTTTCCAAGTGTGAACATACTTCCACAGAAGTCCTTGAGCAGGTATCTGCTATGATAAGAGATATAAATCCACACGCTGAGATCATAGGGTCACATTATTCAAACATGAGTGATGAATGGTGGATGTCTCTTATGGGTTTGGGAGATACTTCTGATAATGCTTCCGAAATTACTGCTATACCGGGTTCAGGGTCTGATTCATTATCAGGAGATTCTTCCGGTGAGGCAGCTGCAAAGGATGAATTCACACAGGTAAGCATTAGCCGGACAGAGCTTCATAATCCGGCCGAGCTTGTAATGTTCCTTGAAGACTGCCTTCACAATGAATTCGGGCATATGGCAAGAGCCAAGGGGACAGTGATGATCGATGGAGAGATGCTCAGATTCGATCTCGCGGACCGTATGTATGCCATAACATCTTCACCTGACACAAAGTGTCAGTGTGTATTCATCGGACAGTACCTGGACGAAAAGAAGATAAGACAGCGCTTGTGCGGTGGAAAAAAAGCAGTTCGGAAGATCCGGCAATTCCCGCAGAGACAGCTCAAGGCTGCTGTAAATGATATTTGGTAATTTAAAGATATAAGCTCATTTGCGGTAAATTCATACCGCAAATGAGCTTTTTTATTGTAATTTGATCATCGATTTCACAACAAAGCCTATACAAACAACTTTAGGTGAACTATTATTCCATTATGGCCGTATTGGTTGTTTTATATGTTTTAAATAATCCAACAGATATTGTCTGCCCCCTTCTTTAAGTTAATTAAAGCAGGCCGGTGTTTGGAGTATAGGAGTGTTATGAAAATATATGTAGACTTTGATGATTGTCTCTGCGAAACCGCCAGAGCATTCACAGTAATTGCAGAAAGACTTTTCGGGAAGAAAGTTCCTTATGAAGATGTACGGTTTTTTAATCTTAAAAGTTCCTTTGATCTTACGGATGATGAATATGAAAAAATGATGATAGAAGGGCATCTTCCCGAGATCCTTTTATCCTATGAAGAAACACCCGGAGCATCGGAAGTCCTTAATGCGTGGATTGATCAGGGGCATGAAGTTTCTATCATTACCGGTCGCCCTGCAAGTTCCTATGAGCACTCCAGAAAATGGCTTGACCAACATGGTCTTGATCGTGCCCGTCTTTTTACCCTCAACAAATATGGAAGAGACTCCTTTATCAAGAACAGTGAATTCAATCTGGAGCTTGAGGACTACTACAAAATGAAATTTGATTTTGCAGTAGAGGATTCACCCATGGCTTTCAGATTTTTTGATCATATGCCGGACCTGAAGATCATGGTTTTTGATCGCCCCTGGAACCGGGAATGTGAGTTTCCAAACAAAAACTATACCCGATGTCCGAATTGGGAGTATATTAAAGAAAAAGTGAATAAATAATTGAATAAAAAAGTGATTAAATAATAAACAAAGAAACGGAGTACTATTATGAAAAAAAGAACTATTACCGCGATATTGCTGATCACAGCATTATCATTAACACCTGTATTCTCTACATATGCAGAGACACAGGGAAGTTCTGAATCTACATCGGAAACATTTCCGACAGTCCCTGAGACTGAAAGCACGGATACCTATACAACCGGTGTGACACAAACAGAAAATGTACCGAAAGCAGAAGAAACATTGTCAGAGGAAGAAATCCTTCGGGAGCAGCAAAACAGAGCATGGCTTGCGGAACAGGAAAGGCTTCAGGAAGAGGCTCTTCGTGCTCAAAGAATAGGAGATTTTTATAAGGATTCTGTTGTTATAGGAGATTCTGTAGCAGAGGACTTTTCCCGTTATGCTGTAAGAAATTCTGCATTACCCATATTCCAGAATCTTAAGTTCCTCACCAGAGTAAGTTACTCGGTTCATAACGCCTTTATGGCGATTTCCGGCAAATCCAAACATCCCATATATCAGGGACAGCAGATGTACGCCTGGGATTCCTTAAAGCTTATGGGAGCAAAACACATTTATACTTTCTTTGGACTGAATGACCTTTGGGGTGGTGTGGACGGCACTGTGGCAAAGTATCTTCAGTATCTTGCAAAGATACAGCAGGAAATTCCCGGTATAAAGATCACTATTGTAAGTACAACACCTATATATGTTTATGCCAAAGAGGAATTTAACAATGACACCATCCGTGCATTTAATGCAAAGATGGCAGCATTGGCCGCAGAAAACGGTTGGGGATATCTTGATGTAGCGTCACGGCTCTATGACAGTGAGGGAAATCTCGCAAAACAATATTGCAGCGATAAAGGTATTCACCAGACAAACGCAGCTTACAAGCATTGGCATGCCGCCTTTGAGGAGTATGCCGAGGCACACCTCAATGATGATCTTGAGGATAAGCAAGATGAGAAGTCAGTTGAGAATCTTGAGGATAAGCAGGATGAGAATCTTGAAAACAAGCAGGAATAATTCATCAACCTGCCGTTAAACAATGATAGTTGAAGGCCCCCGGAGCAAATGTTCCGGGGGCCTTTTTTAGTGAAGAGATATATGATTAATAAATCATATTGAATTCTGGAAATACATGACTTAACAACCTTTTGTTGACCTGATTATCAGAATTTAAGAGTAAAAATATCTGAATCAAATATGGTTTCGTAATTGTTATTGTTAATTATAGTAAAATATAATTCAACTTCTTCGATGTCCTTTATTCCATTCTTTTCTAAATCAGAGCCGAGGAAAGTAACCGCGCTGAAAGACTTCTTTCCTAAGAGAACTTCTTCAGACATCATCGCATCAACCATAAAACCATTAACAGAAACATCTCTAACCTGAACGACGATATCAGAATCATAGTCGTTTTCAATGTATAAAAGGATTTCGGGGCCCAAAAATGAGCTGTCTTTTGACAGGCCTTTATTGATTATCTTGATGCCATTTTCATCTACAAGTATATCTCCGGAGTCATCAACCGGCTGTTCAAAACCTTCTGCTACAGATGTATCTATAGTTATAACGTCTGAAGTGTCTATTTCAGCCCAGGTATCAGCCTCTATAATATAAAGCTTTGTTTCAATATGAGCGATCTGATCAATGCCGCATTTTTTCAATGAATTTGATTCGAATGTAAGACTGGAATTTGATTTTTTCCCGGCCGCAACATCAGTCGACATCAGGGTTTCTACCATAAAACCGTTTATATTAGTATCACGAGACTGAATTGTGATATCTTTATCGGAATTATTTTCAATATAAAGTGTTAAATCAGTTCCAAATGTAGAATCTTCGATTCCCGTAGCTTTAACTAAAATTCCATTATCATCATATATTACCTGCTCTTCAATGCTTACATCTTCAGATTTTGCAGTTGTTTCTTCTTCAGTTGATTCTTCTACAGTTGTTTCCTCTGCAGTCTTTTCAGCAGCTTCTGTTGTTGAAACCTCGGACTCTTTTTCTTTAACAGCTTCGACTTTGGATGGTGCACTTGATTCAGCTTTATCTGCGTTACCGGAAGATCCACAGCCGATAACAGATCCTGACAACAATAAGAAACAAATGGTTAAAGACATCAATCTCTTTTTAATCATAATATCTTTCTTCCTCCTGCTAAAAAATGCAGCCTGATAGTGATATATAAGGCTATTTATATTACAATCTTATTTTCGGCTCAAAATGAGGCAACTATAAGTAATTAACAATTGTAATACGCTTGACAAATCTATACTCTTTGCAATTTATCAGCAAATACTGCATTTTATCAGATTTAAATCTAATTTATTAATGCCAATGATAATATACTTACATACAAAAGAAACCAGCGAAATCCTAACAGGAGATAATCTTAAAAAAATGAGCGGTCTGAGTATTCTTAAGTAACAGGATGTTAATTCGGATGAAGAATTCAAAAAACCAAAGCCGGATATCCTGTAAAATAAACTATATATATCAGAAACTGTCTAAAGTATAGTAATTTATCTGCATTAAGTGTAGAATAGCCTTAAATTGTCAGCTGGGCCTCCAAAAAAAGTCGGGGCTTATAATAAAAATTTTTATATTAACAAAAGGAGAATTAAGTAATGAAGATTAAGAAAGCAGGTTTAGTTTTAGTAACATCAGCACTTGTAAGCATTGGTGCTATGGTTAGTTACGCCGGTGCAACCGGTATACAGGGTGTTGATGCTTACAATACTCAGAGCCAGACAGCCGGAACAACAACAGATCAGACAGCCGGCACAACAGTTGATAGTTCTCAGGCAGCAGCACTTATCAACGGTTTCGCAACAAAGCTTAATGCTTCTCAGAACTTTGGTGTTAATGAAAAGATTAGCATGAACATGAATATGACTTATGGTGTAAAAAGCGAGTCTACGGGTACAATATCTGAGCGTTATTCTATAATAAATGGAGATAATGCTCATATAACTATTAATGTTACTGAATATGAGAATGGAGTACTTACAGGGACAGAGTCTAGTGAGCAGTACTATATTAAAGATGGTGTAAATCACAAGGCTTATGAAGTTAAGAATGGTGCAGTTACCGATTCTCAAGTATTACAGGCTATGAACCTTAGAGAAAACTACTTCCCAATCAAATATCATGGTAACGAGACAGTCACCATTGAGAACGGAGAATTCGTTGTAAGAGGTTATATGCTTAAAGAAGATTATGCTAATTCAAATACCATTGGTGGTGAGGATGTTCTTAGTAGCCTTGGACTTACAGATGATGTTACAAAAGAAATGAATGACGCACTTACAAATATGCCTTATGAGTTACATTTTAATACATCTGGTGATTTAACATTTATGCAGATTGATATGAGTGGTCTCATTAATGGTACTATGTCAATTTTCAAAGCTATATATGGCGAAGAGGCTGCTGGTCTTGAAGTAAACGGTCAAATGATTTATCAGGCTGCATTCAATCTTGATCCTTCACAGACATTCGCAGTTCCTTATTATCTTAATTAATAACTAACTGAACTGAGATAGCATACTACCATATATTTTGAAGACCTTCGGATTTTCCGGAGGTCTTTTTGTCTAGTGTTTTATTCGACATTTTTTTGTACTGTATCTGATTGACGGATTATCGGATATGGCCGATGGAGCCATCGCCCGGAAAGTTTTATCGTAATGCAGTAAGGGATATAGAGAACGCAAAGAAAACAAGGGAATACGGGCTAGATATGATGAATCATCCGAACTGGTTTGATGCATCTTATATATCATGGCTGTCATACGATTCGTTGAATATCGAGCTGCCGGATGGATATCTGCATTTTGCTCCGATCATCAACTGGGGCAGATACCGGGATGAAAACGGCAGACTTATGATGCCGGTGAGCGTCAGACTTAATCACGCTATAGCGGATGGTTTCCTCGTGGCAAATGTTTACAGGTTGCTGGAAAAGGAAATGGCTGTGTTCAGCAGATGAGCTTGTAAAAAGTACAGTTGACCTATAATTACTATATAATTATAATATAAATATGAATAGAATCAGATTTGAGTGGGACGATAATAAAGCGGCAATAAACTTACGAAAGCATGATATATCCTTTGAAGAAGCTTCAACAGCTTTTGATGATATTGATGCAATTCTCTTTGATGATCCGGATCATTCGGAACAAGAAGAACGTTTTTTGCTTTTAGGTATGAGTGCTTTGGCGAATCTACTGATAGTATGCCATTGTTTACGTGAAAACGAATCGGTAATAAGGATTATATCAGCAAGAAAAGCTACAAAAACAGAGTCAAAGCAATATGTAGAGATCCAGAAAGGATGGTGAATGACATGAGAGATGAATATGATATCAAAGCATTGAATCCCAGGAAGAACCCTTATGCAGGAAAGACAAAACAACAAGTAACCATGAACATAAATGTAAGTACTATTAATTATTTCAAAGAAATGTCATCTGAGTCGGGTATACCTTATCAGATACTTATAAATCTGTATCTTGATGAATGTGTCAAGAGTAAGAAAAAAATCCAATTTGCATGAAATCAAAGAGCGGAACCCGTTACCGTATATTACTGGTGACAGGATTTTTTTGTCCCCAAAACGAAACTGTCAACCATTTCTTAATTTATGATAAACAATAATTGATGTTAACCATCAGCTGCAGAGGACTAATCACTGTGAATATATAATACTCGATACCAAGAACAATGCCGGTACTCGCAAGCTACCCATGCCTGAGGTGGCTCTTCACTGGGAGAACAGATTCATGCATGCAAGAAAGAGATACAATGATATCTTCAGAGCGCAACTTCCGCCCATCACTCCACACGTGTGCCGCCATACGTATTTCAGCAACCAGGCGAGAGCAGGGATGAATCCTAAAACCCTACAGTACTTGATGGGGCACTCGGATATAAGTATTACCATGAACGTCTACACCCACCTCGGCCTTGATGATGCAAAGCAGGAGATGATAAGGCTTGAGGAACTTAACCAGGCTCGTAAAGAGATTAAAAAGGCTAGCGGCAACAAGCCGGTAAAACAGAATCTGTTCAGAGTTATTTGACTTGAAGGCCCTCGGAGCATTTGTTCCGAGGGCCTTTTTTTCGTGAAGAGATATATGATAAAATCAGTATGCACACACCAAAACTACATTTTTGAGAAAATGTGCATTTTGCACCCCTCTTTTAGTGGGTGCTGCGGAATATCACGTTTCGTATTCTACTACGGATAAAATACGTATAATTACACACTTTTGCCTTTATTTGACTCTTTTTTCAATAAAAGTCCGCTAAATGTATTTTGGGGTTTTTCAATTGATGATTGGCAAATAGGGCATAAATACGGCATAGTAATGCCTTACAGCGAGGATTATTTCGATGATTAGAATTTTATTTATTTGCCACGGTAGCCGATTGTGATACCCTCGAATCAGTATAAACACGGCCAAAAATGGCGCTATTTTCACTTTTACTATGCCATAAAGGTAACGTGCTTATACGTGTGGCGGTACTAAAAGAATATATGAATTTATAAAGAAATAGTACTCACAGAGTATCGTTTAACTAATAACTTAGGTAGATAATCGTTGAAAATGTGTAACGGTCCGCCATTATGGCTGGCCGTTATTGTTTGTTAAAATATTATAAATTCGCTTATATAAGCAATTAAAAGACTTGATGATTAATAATCAGAGGAATATAATCGAGCCGTTGCGTATACACGTGATAAGTATAGGGTTTATAGAGTAGGAGAAATAAATGAAAAAATCAAGGGTATTAATTGCAGCGACAATAGGTATTGTTTTTTCCATGGTATTTAGTTCATTAGCCGGATGGCAGTCCGCTAACGGTTCATGGAAGTACTTAAATGATGATGGAACTTATGTAACGTCCAGCTGGTATTGTATTGATGATGATAATGATGGTTATGGCAAATGGTATAGATTTGATGAGAGCGGAAATATGCTTGTAAATACAACCATCGATAATAGAAAAATCAACTCGAATGGTGCATGGTATTTAGGAGATGAAAACAATGAAATGACGGGCGCAGTAACCCGATACACACCCATAGATACGTCTATTTCAGGAATATATACATACCAATATAACATAAATGATACTGGCAAATGGACACGCCCTTTCAATTTTGAATATAATTCAGTAATCCTCGAATATATAGATAATAACCACCTAAAAGTGACTCGTATTTCAGATATTCGTGATGGAGCTAGTGGTGGATTCACTCAAAGACCATCAACAGAAGTTTATTCCAGAGTGGCTGGTTCGGAATTTGGATATATAAGCAATACTATTATGGATGGTTATATGACATCCTTTAAGATAGACCCATCCACAAATACTTTTATTTTTGGTGGTGAAGAAGATGGTGATAGTTACTATGTTAAAACCGATTCAGTTAAACCACATGAGGGCATTGTAGGCAGCTATCATGAGGAAGTCTACGACAAAGATAGTGACGATAGTGAGACATTTGATGTGGATTTGTATGATGATAATACATATTACGCATATCATTGGTTTATTTCGAAAGGAAGGGGTTGCTCCGGCACATATACACTGAATGGGAACAAACTTATCTTTTCTAATGGTGAATATTTTAATAATGAGGATATTTACATAGAGAACGGACTTATTTATTTTGCTGATCGTAAGGTTACGGCTATTTATAGAGGAGCTCCAGATTATTCAAATTACCCTACGTACTAGATTTATACGATATAATAATCAGATCTTCTTCACGATGAAGAGAATAGGTTTGACTGAAATAGTTGACTATTACGATTCAAAGTTAAATGATTTGAAATCCCTCGGAGCAGAAGTTTTTTTCAGATTATTGAACCTGGTACTCTAAACTAAGTAGCTTTGGGCGTATATGATAGGGGATGGATGCTTGACACCACAGGACGATATGACCAGTCAAGAGTTTATGGAGCTGAGACATATTTAATTGGAACTTCAGGCTACCCTTATGACATTCGTATGTCCGATACTTACAGAGGAAAGACTTTAGATGAAGCGATTCTAAAAATCGGTAGTACTGATAGCCTCAGAAGCCCCCTTGTCCAAGATGATTACGAAATGAAGGTAGGAGCTGCGGTGCTTAACTATAACGGTGAAAAGTTACTCCTCTTTGTAAAGAATAGAGATGGAAGAACTGATACGTGGAAGTACATCAACGATCACGGCGGTGTAGATAATGCCATTAATAGGTGCAGTGGTTCTATCACTAATATCAAAGAAATGTATGGGAATGCAAATTGAAAGTGAATAAGGTATGAGAGAGGGCGGTTCCTGGAGGGGAGCCGCTTTTTTGAAATGAATCTAGAATGTATACTTGTAAAAGGGCTCTTGACAAACTATCAATTGATGTGTATGCTATCAATTGATAGTGATTATATTGAGGGAGGTGATTGACATTTTTCTTAGCACGCAATCGAAAAAAAGAGAAGTCATCGCTTTCTTGGAAGAATTGAAAGAGCTTCTGGGAAAAAAGGATTTTAATATAGATTCTGATCTTACGCTGATAAAAAAGAAAAAGCCCAATGATGAAGAACACTCTACACCATATACACTATTGGATCTTGACTATGATACATGGGATGTGGTTGAGAGACTTAAAGAGCTAACAGTTTCCGAGTATTCCGAGACAAAGATTGACAAAGATGATTTAGATCCACCATTATTGTTTGTTTTCGGAAAAGACATTAACAGAAAGCTTGTTTATGTGAAATTAAAGATTAATGGAGATCAGAAGCGACGCATATTATGCGTGTCATTCCATTACGCAAGGGATCCTATGAAATTCCCATATGCGTAAACGGAAAGGAAAGGAGACAAACTATGGAGGCCAGCACATTAATTAGAAAGGTTCATATGGATTGTCCTTTGTGCGACAAAACACATGAAGTGGAAGAAAGAAAACGCTTTGCAACGATTACTCTGAAAGGGGATAAGGTAACCTATGAAGAGAGGTTTTATTTTTGTGCAAATGCGGATGATGAGGAAAATGAATTTGAAACTGGCTCTATGACAAATGAAAATCTTCTCAACGCTAGGAATGCATATCGTGTTAAACATGGATTACTTACTTCTGATGAAATCGTGGCAATAAGAGAAAACTATGGATTGTCTCAAGTAGACTTAGCAAGATTACTTGGATGGGGAGAAGCTACAATTTCTCGTTATGAGAGTAAGGCGATTCAAGATGAGGCATATGATACTATGCTGCGTTTAATAAAAGATAATCCGCTGCAAGCTTTAGAATTTTTGAAGAAAAATGCGGATAAATTTCCTGGTCTTAAAAGACTTGAAGTAAGATCAAAAATCGTGGAGAAGTTAGATTCATATGGAAAAGAATACCTGACACGACAAGCATTTGAAGGTGAGTATGCAAGTTTTGAAGAGCCCTCTGATTCAAATGGATTTGTTTTGTTGGATATAGATAAGCTTGAAGCCGCTATTTCCTATATAGCTGAGAAGGTATCAAATCTTTTCAAGGTTAAGTTGATGAAAATGCTTTGGTACGCTGATGCCTTATCTTATAAAGAGAATGGAGTTGCAATTACCGGATTGGTTTATCGCCATAATGAAATGGGTGCACTTCCGATTGGGCATTATAGCCTCATGAATCTTGAAAACCTGAATGTTCGTGAGGAAGTAAGCATCAACTATGATTCCATGCTTCATATTTATCCGAGTAAGGACATGGATTATAGTGTATTAAGCGATAAGGATAAATCTATTTTGGATGCTGTAATAAGGAAGTTTAAGAATTATAAGGCACAAGAAATCGTAGATTACATGCATGAGGAAAAGGCATATCAAGGAACAAATCCTGGAGAAATAATACCATTTTCGATAGCTAGGGAGATAAGAACTTTTTAATGCTTGAACACTTATTGCAATAATGAGGCACTTGCAGTGATGCGAGTGCCTTTTTGGATAGTGTAAAGTCTGCTATGAAAAACTGAGCCAAAGAAAAAAGTTTAGTGAACCTGGTACTTTACTACAAACGACGTCTATATCCTGCCGGGTTAAGCGGATTTGTGTCTTCACAACCGCTTAACCCGGTATTTATGTTATAATCAAGAAAACAGCGCATCTCCGGGCTTTTCCCGGCATAAGTGTGCGTGAAAGGATAAGAAAAAATGGCTATCAGAGTGCTTTTTATTTGTCATGGAAACATCTGCAGATCGGTTTCTGCGCATTACATAATGAATTATTTACTGGAAAATACACATATCTCCGAAGAGGTCGTGGTGGATTCTGCTGCGACTTCAATGGAAGAGATCGGAAATCCGATATATCCTCCCATGCGGAAGACTCTGGAGTATCACCATATCCCTATAGGTAACCATCGGGCAAGGAGGGTCAACAAGTCCGAGTACGAGGAATATGACCTGATCATCGCAATGGATGAGGAAAACAAATATAACCTAAACAGACTGTTCGATAATGATCCGGAGCATAAAGTCCATTACCTCATGGAGTACACGGATACTCCTGATGCCATAATTGATGACCCCTGGTATACGAGAGATTTCGAGACGGCATATCGAGAGATATCTAAGGGCTGTAGTGGCTTGCTGGAAGCGATCAATCGCAAAAATATTTAAATAAAAAACATATGCCGGGATGAAGTATACTGTTTAATAGCAAACACTATTCGATGAGGATGGAGTACACCATCAAAACATCCTTATACGATATTATTCTTTATCGTTTTTGACACACTTATCACATTAAGGAGAACCCAAATATGAACGAAACATTAAAAGTACTTGAAACCAGAAGAAGCTGCAGAAAATTCAAGCCTGATATGGTTGAGAAGGAAAAGCTTGAAGCTATTTTAAAGGCCGGAACTTATTCCGCAACCGGAATGGGAAAGCAGAGTCCCATAATCATTGCTGTTACCAATAAGGAACTGAGGGATGCCATCTCAGAGGAAAACAGAAAGATCGGCGGTTGGAAGGAAGACTTTGATCCATTTTACGGAGCGCCGGTTATCCTTATCGTTCTGGCTGACAAGTCTGTTCCAACATATATCTATGATGGTTCTCTTGTAATGGGAAATCTTATGAATGCTGCCGAAAGTCTCGGAGTGGCTAACATTTGGATTCACAGGGCAAAGCAGGAATTCGAGTCTGATTTCGGAAAGCAGATTCTCGCAAAGCTTGGAATCGAGGGCGACTACGAAGGCATCGGACATTGTGCCCTTGGCTATGCCGCAGGTCCGGCAAACGAAGCAGCACCGAGAAAAGCGAACTACGTTTACCATGTAGATTAAGGGGGTCACACATGTTGGAAGTTGGCACAAAAGCACCGGCATTTGAACTCCCTGATCAGAACGGAGTTATTCATTCCCTTGACCAGTACAAGGGGCAAAAAGTCATCCTTTACTTTTATCCAAAGGACAATACTGCCGGCTGTACAAAACAGGCCTGCGGATTTTCGGAGCGATACCCTCAGATAAGAGAAAAGGGGGCTGTAGTTCTGGGAGTGAGCAAAGACACTGTTGCCTCCCACAAAAAGTTCGAGGAGAAATATGGTCTTGCCTTCACACTTCTTGCCGACCCGGAGCGCAAGGTTATCGAAGCATACGACGTATGGAAAGAGAAGAAGAACTACGGAAAGGTATCAATGGGTGTAGTCCGTACAACCTACCTTATTGACGAGGAAGGTATCATCATTAAAGCGAATGACAAGGTCAAAGCCGCAGATGACCCGGAAAAGATGCTGAATGAGCTGTGACATCACAGAAAAGATGTTGAATGAGCTGTAACATATCAAAGAATACTTTGAAAATTTCCGAAATCTGACATGAATCATTGACACTTCATGATTTATGTCAGATTCTTTAATTAACGATACAAATGAGCTGTTTTTAAATTGAAGGAGTAATACCATGCCAATTCTTGCTTCATTTATGGTGCCGCACCCTCCGCTTATCATTCCGGCTGTAGGACAGGGCGGAGAGAAAAGTGTTCAAGAGACTATAGATTCCTATGAGAAAGTGGCGGATGAAATAGCTGAACTAAAACCCGAAACTATCATCATCACAAGTCCTCACAGCATCATGTACTCGGATTACTTCCATATTTCTCCGGGACATGGTGCCAAAGGAAATTTCTCGCAATTCAGAGCTCCGGAGGTTTCTTTTGAGGAAGCCTATGACGAGGAGCTTCGCGACAGAATCTGCAGTCTGGCTAAAGCCGAGGATTTCCCGGCAGGAACATTAGGCGAAAAAAAACCTTTACTCGATCACGGGACCATGGTTCCTCTATGGTTTATAAGGAACAAATATAAATCCGGAAAGATCCTGCGTATCGGTCTCTCCGGACTCGGCCTGCCTGAACATTATCACCTTGGAGAGATCATACAGAAAGCTGTTAATGCCTGTGACCGGCGAGTAGTGTTTGTGGCCAGCGGTGACCTTTCCCATAAATTACAGGCTCACGGTCCCTACGGTTTTGCCTCCGAAGGTCCTGTTTATGATGAAAGGATCATGGACGTTGCAAAAAGAGCAGCTTTTCAGGAGATGTTCGACTTCAATGAGGACTTTTGCGAGAGGGCGGCAGAGTGCGGACACCGTTCCTTTGTGATCATGGCCGGAGCATGGGACGGCATGAATGTGAAATCCAGGGTTTTCTCCCACCAGGACGTTACAGGTGTAGGCTATGGCATAGCTTCTTTTTATCCGGAAGGCCCGGATGAATCCAGACATTTTTTAAAAAAACATATGGATCATATAAAAGATGAATTAAAAATTAAAGCAGAGCAATCCGATGAGTATGTACGGCTGGCAAGAGCATCTCTTGAGAGCTATATATTGAACCGAAAGAAACTGGAGGTTCCACATGATCTTCCGGCTGAAATGTTGGAAAGAAGGGCAGGGGCATTTGTTTCCATACATAAGGACGGGAGACTCAGAGGATGTATCGGAACCATCCTTCCAACCGCACCATCCGTTGCTGAGGAAATCATCCGGAACGCCATCAGTGCTTCCACAAGGGATCCGCGTTTTAATCCCATTACTCCCGATGAGCTTCCTTACCTTGATATCAATGTAGACATTTTGGGCGATCCCGAAGACATTTCCGGTCCCGAAGATCTCGACGTAAAAAGGTACGGCGTTATCGTCAGCTGCGGAAACAGAAGAGGACTGCTTCTTCCGGATCTTGACGGAGTAGATACCGTGGAACAGCAGATTTCCATTGCGAGACAGAAGGGCGGGATAGACATTGACGAACCTGTGAAGCTTCAAAGGTTCGAGGTGGTAAGACATATCTGAACAGTTTTTCAGTCGCGAAACAGCATGAAAAGTTTTTCAATATGCGCCTTAGCCTGAGCTATTAATTAACCGCTAAAACCTTCTAAGGATGTTCAATCCTTTGTGAATAATCCGAACATTTATATTAATAAATAAGCTGTCGACTAAAATTTAAGATTAGAAATATCAATATTAAGGAGATAATCCTATGCTCGCACATGTAGCTACAGTTACTACACAGAATTTCTCAATGGACTATTGTAAATTCGGACAGGGCGCAGAGACTCTTGTGGTGATTCCGGGTCTTAGTGCCCAGAGTGTCATGCCTATGGCTGACCTTATGGCAGATGCATACAAGCTGCTTACTGATGATTTTACGATTTATGTATTTGACAGAAAAAAGGGCGAACTGACTATGCCCTATACCATTAAGGATATGGCAGATGACACTGCGGAAGCAATAACTGAACTTGGGCTTTCCAATGTCAACATCTTTGGTGCATCCCAGGGAGGAATGATCGCCATGGAGATAGCCATTGAACACCCGGAACTGGTTGACAAGCTGGTTCTCGGATCCACCTCCTCCCATGTTCGGGATGATGAGTTCCAGGTCTTCGATACCTGGATTAAACTTGCGAAGGAGAGAAGGGCTGAGGAACTGTATCTTAATTTCGGTGAAAAGGTATATCCCGAAGACGTTTTTGAAGGCTCAAAGGAAGGATTGATCCAGGCTTCGAAGACATTAACCGATGAAGATTTTTCACGTTTCATCGTACTCACCGAAAGCCTAAGGCACTTTGATATCACAGCCGATCTCAAAAAAATCACCTGTCCGGCTTTGGTTATCGGTTCAAAGACAGACAAGGTTTTGGGTGGAAATGCCTCTGAGCTGATAGCATTAAGCCTCAGCAACAGCTCTGATTGTGAGCTTTACATGTACGATGGATACGGTCATGCAGTATATGACTGTGCTCCGGACTATCCGGAACGGATATTAAAGTTCTTAAAGAAATAACACATCATAACAGCACGCATTACCGTCTTTTTCCAAGAGAGAAATGTAAACAATACATTTCACCGTGCAAATAACAGGAGAGTTTAATGTTTAACTGGATCAGCGACTTTAACTACGATTTTGCCATAGCAGCGATTCCTATCCAGATAATACTTCTTGTATTCTATGGAGTCCGCAGGAATCTCCCTATAGGCCAGAGCTTTTGCTTCTGGCTTGTTATGGTTGCCAATCTGGTGATGACCTCTGCCGATATCATTTCCTGTGAAATGAATGAGATATGGACAGAATTCCCGCTGTGGGTTATGTATGCTATCAATCACGCATATTTCCTCGGGTTTATCGTCAGAGGCTGGGCACTCTTTGCCTATACTGCAGAAACGTCGCACTTCCTAAAAAACAATATTCAATACAAGCTGCTTGCTTCAATACCGGCATTGGTGGCTGTATTCCTGATTTTTTCCACACCCTGGACTTCAGCTATCTATACCATTGCAGAAGATGGTTATCACAACTGTTCTTTATACGGCATTATTTATTTCGATACCTATTTCTACATTATTTTTTCAATATTCATTGTTTTGTTTCAATGGAAAAAGCTGTCGCCAAGGATCAGAGGAGGTCTTCTTTCCTTTAATCTCTTGTTACTGTTCGGTATCATCATTAGAAAACAGTTCTATCATATGCTGGTAACCAGTTATTTCAGCATCCTTTCCATCATTATCATTTTCCTGACTGCAGAAAATCCGGATCTCTACAGAGACAGCAGAACAAAGCTTCTAAACAAGGAAGCCCTGGACATGATCGGCCTGGATTACTGGGAAAGAAATATTTCCTTCAGTCTTATAGTCATGACTGTTCACAATTATGAGACCTCAAAGTCAGTTTATGGCATCAATCAGGTAAATGAGAGCCTTAAAATGATGGCAGCATGGATAGTTAAGACATATACTGGTTTGAATTGTTTTTATACCAGAAACGGAACCTTTATCGTTCTTATGAGAGGACAGATGCCCGGTGATCCCGAAACCATCATGAAGGACTGGAAGGAGAAATACACGGCTTTTCAGAAATCCTGTGAGACTCCGGTTACCATGAAGGTATCTGCGATATTCCTGCCGGGATATTTAGTTGACAGGAATAAAATCACCATGGGAGATATGGCAAGATATGCAAGGTTTAATGCCTATGCCGAAAACCACCGTGGAAACTATGTTTTTTCAGAAAGTATGCTTGATGAAGTTAAAAAGCAGAAATCACTGGAAAAAGCAGTAAAGGATGCCATAGCCAACAACAGATTTGAGGTTTACTTCCAGCCCATATACTCTGTAAAAGCCGGAAAGGTGCAAGGTGCGGAGGCATTAGCCAGATTAAAGGATCCTACCATCGGTTTTATATCACCCCTTGATTTTATTTCAATAGCAGAAAAGAACGGAGACATCATTGAGATAGGAAGACAGATATTTGAAAAGGTTTGTATATTCCTTGAAAACACTGATACAAAAGGTTTGGGCATCGAATATATCAATGTTAACCTTTCACCAATCCAGTGTATGAGCAACAGTCTTTCACAGGAGCTCTCAGATATAGCAAAAAAACACGGCATATCTATGGATATGTTTGATTTTGAGATAACTGAGTCCCTGATAGAAGATTACGAAATGATCCAGATGCAGATCGCAGGACTTCGTACCATGGGAGCCGAACTGTCTCTTGACGATTTCGGAACCGGTTCTTCAAACCTTACAAGCCTAATGAATCTGCCTATCCACGTTGTTAAGATAGACATGACATTTACCAGATCTTTCTTCTCAGGAAAGGCCGAATTCCTGCCGGATCTCATTAAACTTTTCCAGCGCTCCAATATGGCAATAGTTGTTGAGGGCATCGAAACAGTAGAGATGAAGAACAAGATGGCCGAGCTTGGCTGCGACTATGAGCAGGGATACTACTTCTCAAGGCCACTGCCTCCGGAAGAGTTCATTGAATACATGAAGAATTAGACTGCATAAGAATTCCTATTTTGCCTTTTTGATTCAGCGGCACAAATAGTAATGAAACATATTTTCACACCGGGGTCAGCACAAATAATAACCAATAAATTAGGAGTTCAGGAAAATCCTGAACTCCTTTTTCTTACTTCAGTTCAATGAGCTTGATCATATCATCGGTATCATCTGTCACGAAGCTTGTAAATGCTATACAGATATAATAATCATCCTGGATACCCATATACTCCTTTTGATAAATATCATATTCATCATCTAACAATCCATGTGCGGAAAGAAGATATGTATCTTTTCCCGAAACCTTTTTCTTTACTACAGATACATCCTTGGTTTTAATACCTGCTTCTTTAAGGGAATCCTTTATATCAGGAATACTGTCTTCAAACATTTTCTTGATGTCTGTTTCACCATCGGAAAGAGATATTGTGACACAAATGTTATCTAAAGTGTCTTCATTTTCAGCATAGGCAATGGTAACAGGATTACCCTCTTTAATACTCTTGATAACAGCATCCTTATCTTTTATAAATTTTTCTGTAGATCCATCTATTTCAGCAACTGCCGCTGCATCTCCGAAGATGAATCCATCAGGGACAGCAAGCTTGAGACCGAAATAGTCATTCTCATAAACATTCTTCTTGACTGATCCCAAAGACAGCTCTTTCTTTTCGGATTTAGTTGACTTAGAGTTTGTTTTCTTTGTGCTTGCAGCCGCAAAAGAAATAAGTGACTGATTAACCGGTGCCACACTGAAAAGCATAGCAGCAGTAAGAGCTGCAGCAATCTTTCTTCTTAAAAAATGTCTCATTATTAACTCCTTTCCTGAACAACATTTCCCGGGTTTACGCCCGGACTATCATGGCCCATGAAGAGATGGGCATAACCACAATACCTTTTGGCGTACACTATATACCTTATTTTTCGACAAAACAGGCGCAAAAAATAAGTATTTATATTTGAGATATATCTTGATTAAATCATAATTTATGTCGATAAAGATTAAGTAAGGGTTTTTGCGTTAAAACCCGGTTCTTACACCATGGACATAATAGCTATACTTATGAAGTATATTTATACTGGAGGAATTATAAATGACAAAGGTAAAGATTGTATGTAACCCATACCGTATGATATAAATACCAAAAAATAACACAAAGGTATTGATTTTTTTACGCTGACACTTGAATATATGGAGAGGGAAGGAGAGATGATTATTTATGCTTAAAATTTACTATGGAGATATTGAAAACGATAATTATATTTTTAATCCCGATTCATATTTTAACAACAGCTATGAAGATGAGTGGATAACAGATCCTTTTTCTGTTCAGATGATAAAGGATATTGATAAATCTACGGTTATAGGTCCAAGGGTTATAGATAGTCCATTCTTAGGTTCCATACCGGTTGAACGACTTTCCGGCGGCGTTAAAACACTTATTCTTATGAATAATGACTCAGAACACATATTTAACGCTTCAGCATGCGGAGATAACTGTGCAAAATGGATTTTAGAAATTGCGAAGAAAAAGGAGCTGACGATAAGACTTGGCTATTTAATGGATTTTGGAAATGATGATTTTAACATAGAAATAGCTAACCTTGGCAAAACCGTTCATAACAGTCTTGAGCTTGCAGAAACGGTTTTGGATAATCAACTCTTATAGGAAGTTCATCATGGTAGGAAAGTACGATATCGAAATTTACAACAACAGGGTTCACTATTTCCTTACGATCAAGAGAAACATAACCATTCTACAAGGGGATAGCGCAAGCGGAAAAACAGAGCTTATTAGACTCATAAGTGACTATGAGTCCAACGGAACCTCCTCCGGAATAACCATAAAATGTGAGAAAAGGAACACTGTTCTTACAAATGTAGACTGGGAACTCAGATTATCAACATTAAAACAATGCATTATCTTTATTGATGAAACTGCATCATTTATAAAAAGCAAACGCTTTGCGGAGATGGTAAAAGGTTCTGACAACTATTTTGTAATTGTCACAAGAGATGACTTGCCTCAACTGCCCTATAGTATTGATGAAATATATGGTTTGAAAAATGTTTCAGATTCATCAAAATATAAGACATATAAAAGAGTCTACAATGAACTATATAAGCTATACAATCTCGATACTTATAACGATAGTCTGAACCCACAGGTAGTTATAGCTGAAGATTCAAATTCAGGTTATGAGTGCTACAAAACCATATACGGGGAGAAGTGTATATCTGCAAATGGAAAAAGTAATGTGTACAATTGCATTCGAGAATACAATAACTCTACATCTCTTGTCATTGTTGACGGAGCTGCTTATGGTTCAGATATCGGAAAGGTAATGAGATACCTTTTCGTTTCCAAGCAAAAATGCATTGTATATGCACCGGAATCATTTGAATATGTTCTTTTAAAGGCAGGTATCCTTAATGTCCCTAAACCGATACTTGATGAAACCTATGATTATGCAGACAGTATCAAATATATGAGTTGGGAAGAATACTACACTGACTATCTCATACAAAACAGCCTTAATACTGTTTATAAATATGGCAAATCGACACTAAATGAGATTTATAAATCCGATAAAATCTTGTCCAAGATTAAAAAAGTACTACCATCAGAAATACTCACATAATGATAGACAGAAATAGATTTCAAAAAGGCTCTTGGGGACATAATAGATAAGGTGGCTTCAGAAGTTTATTGCTGTAAATTGAGAGGATGTATATGTTTTGTCCAAATTGTGGAAATGAAATAAGCGATGAAGCAAGGTTCTGCGCAAAGTGCGGGGCAAAAATGCCGGATACGGAGCCGGTACCAAACTATGCTCAGGTTCCTCAGGAGGATAATCCGTCACAGGAATTTGCCGCCGAACCGGGTTCAGCAAATGACATGCCTCATGCGGATTTAGGTCCGGCAAATATCAGGCCGGTCCACGGAAAAAACCGCCTGCCGCTGATAATAGGCCTGGCTGCGGTCTTCCTGGCCGCTGCTGTCATTGGCAGTGCGATGCTGATATGGCAGAGCAGTCCCGGAGAATCCATCAAGAAACAGTTAGTACTGGGAGAAAAGTATCTTCTGGAAGAAAATTATGAACAGGCAATTCTGGCCTTTGAAAAGGCCATAGAGATTGACCCGAAGAATCCGGAGCCATACCTCAAACTGGCTGAAATCTATACCCGTCAGGACAACTATGAAAAGGCAGTGAAGATTCTGGAAAAGGCCCGGAAGGCCGGGGCGGAAGAAGCAGATGAGGACGGAAAGATAGAAAAGCGCCTTGAGGAAGGGAAAATCATCCTTAAAGAGATGAAAGAGTCTGAAGATGCGGAGAATGAAAGTTATCAGAATACTGCAGAAACTACCGGAAATGAGATTTTGCAGAATACTACAGAAATCACAGAGACAACACAGGTAGAACAGACAGAACCTCCAAAAACGGAGTATGCTGCGGGAAAATGGCTGCAGGAGAATGGGAGATGGCGCTTCAGGACTACCGATGGAAATTACCTGAGCGACGCGTGGTACTGGCTGGATGCCAATATGGACCGGGTGGCAGAAGCTTATGCCTTTGATAAAAACGGGTATCTGTTAACTGATAAATATGTGGATGCCTCTATTGGAAATGATTACGGCCAAATCTATGTAGATGCGGATGGGGTTGCCAGGACATTCTATTCATCATATGGCGGAACCACTCCTGTCTGGACTATCGACATGCCGGATTGTCCATATACCATAAAAAAGGCAGCATCTGAGCCAGAATACTATCTGGAATATTTTGATTGTCAGGGATATTTTGATTATGAATTCGAAAAACAAAATGGTTATAATGACTTGCGTATGTTCGATGTAAACTATGGATCATTAGATGAATACGGATATCCGGAATCTTTGGGATGTATCAGTCCGTTTATGAGATACTATTACACCCTTGGATATGGAGAATATACGGCTAAGAGAGAAGAAATTTCGTCACTTGATAAGGGAAGCTATTACGAGATTCCCGTGGAAGTAATCTTTGATTATTCCGAAGATTCTCTGAATTTCTTTATGACTGCTACGGTTCGTTTTACAAAAGACTGTATCATACAATATGGATATTACGATGGACAGAGCTATAACATGGCTACTGATACTTTAGAGTATTTCCTCTCGCAGGATCAACATGGGTCCATCGGGAACTTTATGTCAATCGAGCAGGTTGACAACCGCGGGTATGCGACGCGAATCCGTACGTATTCCGCTGATTGATGACAGACTGGAATAGAATCTATGCAAAACACCGGATTTAACTGGAAAAGTTTTTTAAAAAAAGTGGCTATCATTGCGGTTCCGGTAGCTTTACAGAATCTTCTTACCACAACAGGTTCTATGGTGGATACCATGATGATCGCTTCCTTAGGTCAAACCGAGGTCGGGGCGGTGGGATTGTGCGCACAGTTTTCATCACTGATGTTCAGCAGCTACTGGGGATTTGTTGGTGGAGGAATGCTGTTCATATCCCAGTTCTGGGGAGCAAAAGATGATGATGGAATAAACCTTTCCTACGGACTTACCCTAAGCTGTATGATGACTGTAGCATTAACATTCTGCATACTCGCTACCTGTTTTCCGGATAAGGTCATGAGCCTGTACACGGATAAGGAATCTATCAAAGAAATAGGTATCTCTTATCTCAGGATTGTTGGTTTCTCTTACCCCTTTATGGTGTTTTCCATGGCCATGGCAGCGATGCTCAGATGTACAGAAAGAGTAAGGATACCTCTTTATGGAGCAATCGCCGCAGTAATAACCAATATATTTTTTAACTGGGTTCTTATCTTTGGGCATTTCGGTTTCAAGCCAATGGGGGTCCGGGGTGCCGCGCTGGCAACATTAACGGCGCAGATTGTAAGTGTGCTTTTCACCATACTACTGGCATTAAAAAACAAACATCCTTACCTATTGGCTATTAACAAACACTTTCGGTGGAACATGCCTTTTGCGGCATCGTATTTCCAAAAATGTCTGCCCATAATCATGAACGAAGTCCTCATAGGACTTGGAAATATGGTGATAAATGTAATTCTGGGGCGACAGCCGGAAGAAGCCATCGCGGCAGTTGCAGTGTTCAGAACTTTTGAAGGACTTGTCATCGGATTCTTTGCCGGCTTTTCCAATGCAGCTTCCGTACTTGTTGGAAAGGAAGTCGGAACCGGTAATATCGACCTCGCATACTCAAGAGCCTGGAGGCTTGTTTATCTATGCCAGAGTGTCATAGGCCTGGTTGTTCTCGGACTTATAGCACTTCATACTCCCATCCTTACTCTCATGGGAATGCGTGGTGCCAGCTTTGACATAGCCTTTGGTTTCCTCTGCATCTACGCAGTGGCAGCCTTCATCCGAATGGGAAACTGGACACAGAATGACACCTTCAGGGCAGCGGGAGATGCCTCCTATGGTACCATCATGGAGATAGCTTTCATGTGGATAATGGTTCTTCCTCTGGTATGGATAAGCGGCATGGTGCTGAAAACTAACACTCTGTTGGTTTTTGCTTTCTGTTATATAGATGAACCCATACGATATATACTGATGCAGATTCACCTGTTTAAAGGCAAATGGATAAAACCCGTAACTCCTGAGGGCAGAAAGGCAATGATAGGCTGGAAACCGAAAAATATCATTTTTAAGAGGCGTCGTTCGTGATACGACAGCCTCTATTTTTTTTACGATTTCAACACAAATTAGGATGAAATTTCCTTATATCCGCTTATTTTTTTGACGAAATTCATGTGTAATGGTATGTAATGCCCTGGGAATGATAGTTTTAACCGAAGTTTTTCTTTCAAACCTCAGTTACAAGTATCAATACAAAGGAGATGCAGCATGAGAACAGACACTGATAACAAGAAAACCACTGTTTACCTTGAGGGAAAGATCAATACGGATAATGCCGCAAACGTTGAGGCAGAAATATTAGCCATAGTCAATGAACTAAAGCCCGGACAGGAAATCCTTTTTGATGCAGAAAAGCTCGAATACATTTCCAGTGCAGGTCTGCGTGTTCTCATGAAGGTGAGAAAGCAGCTGGGAAAACCGATCACCATAACGGAAGTCAGCCGTGATGTATATGATATTTTCGAAACAACAGGTTTTACAGATCTGTTTAATGTAAAAAAAGTCCTTAGGAAAGTTTCCATAGAGGACTGCGAAAAAATCGGCGGTGCTCCAAACTGTGAAGTTTACCGTCTTGATTCGGAAACCATAGTTAAAGTTTATAAAGGGGATAAATATACCCGGGAGAAGATAGAAAAGGACAGGGAACTTGCCAAAAAGATTTTTACAGGAGGAATTCCTACGGCAATACCTTTCGACATGGTTAAAGTGGGGTCCCATTACGGTCTCGTTTTTGAAATGATGTCAGGAGGTTCTTTGGCAAGTATTCTTTCATCTCACCCCGAAGAAACAGAAAAGTACGGTAAACTCGTTGCAGGCTTTATAAAGAAACTTCATTCAACCGAGTTTGAAACAGGAGTTCTTCCGGATGCCAGGGCGCCGTATCTAAGGAACTTGAAATATCTTGAGGAGATAGGCGTTTACACAGAAGAGGAAGCAGAGAGAGTACATGAACTCCTCCGCACTATTCCTCATAGAAATACCTTTATCCATCAGAATCTTAATCCCGTTAACATCATGCTGATGGATGATGAGTTCATCCTTATAGATGTTGATGATTCAGGAACCGGACATCCTGTCTGGGATCTTATGGGAATGTATCAGGTTTATGTCACAGGAGCCAAAGCAGGTTGGACAAAATCTATGATGGGTCTCGGAGAAGAGGTCTTAAAGCCTCTGTGGAATACGATTCTTCATTCATACCTGGGGGAGGTACATAGTGATGATATCCCGGAGGTAAACAGAGTCCTTGGCGGCTACACGAAAATGAATCAGATTTTTGAGCTTGTAACAGACCCAACCATACCGGGAGATATAAGAAAGCCAACTATAGAAAAAGAAAAGGCAGCTTTCTTCGATATGATGGATACGCTTTACCCGGTACCGAGATGGATCTGATTTTAATTACAACGATTAGGATTCGCACACATCAGCAGAAAAACGCTTGATGTCAAAAAATCGATTATATAATAACCGATATTACAGGAAAACATCTTTAAAATGTTTTCAGGAGGGGTTTCAATTGGAAAAGTACAGATACTGTGACGAAGAACTTAAACTGATGGAGAACAGTCCGGTTCCCTTCGCAGTTTATCAATTTATAAATAAAAGAGTTATCACCATAATTCTTTCCCAAGGCTTCATTGACCTGTTCGGATTTGAGGACATGAAAAAAGAAGATGTTTATGCTCTCATGGATAACAACATGTACCGTGACACACATCCTGATGACATGGCTTCTTTAGGGGATGCTGCCTATCGCTTCGCAACTGAAGGCGGTGCCTATGACGTGGTCTACAGATCCAAAAAGCATGGGGAATACCGGATCATCCATTCCTATGGCAGACACATTTTTAAAGAAGACGGGGTCCGTCTGGCTTTTGTCTGGTATACGGATCAGGGTGCCTATGTTGAAGACGGTAAAAAAGAAAAAGACAGCCTGATGAATCTTTTCAAAAATCAGCTGGCAGAAAGAAGCATTAACGTCCAGACCAGTCATGACTATCTGACGGGTCTTCCTGCCATGACCTATTTCTTTGAACTTGCGGATGAAGGCTGCAAGAGGATACGTGAAAGTGGAAAAACTCCTGTCATTCTCTTTACCGATTTTAATGGAATGAAGGTATATAACCAAAACTATGGAATGGAAGAGGGGGACAAAGTTCTTAAGTCATATGCCGATAGACTGATCGGTATTTTTACCCATGAAAACTGCAGCAGATTCAGCTCAGACCACTTCTGTATCTTCACAGATCTGGAAAAAGGTCTTTCTGCAGCAAAACAGCTCACCTCCAACAATGCCGGAATTGATATCGAAAAAAAGCTACATCTCCGTATAGGTATGTATGTTTATGAGGATGAGAATATAAGCATAAGCGGTGCCTGCGACAGGGCAAAGGTGGCGTGTGATTCCGGCAAAAATACCTTTACTTCAAAGCTGTATGTTTTTGACCAAAAAATGATGACGACTATTGAGAATCGTCAATACGTGGTAGAGAATCTTGACAAGGCAATAAAAGAAGGCTGGATCAAGGTCTACTATCAGCCCATCATCAGAACCGCCAATGGCAGGGTATGTCATGAGGAAGCCCTGTCCAGATGGATAGATCCTGTAAAGGGCTTCCTTAGTCCTGCAGAATTTATACCTGCTCTTGAAGAATCCAACACCATATTTAAGCTTGATCTGTATGTTGTAGATTCTGTTTTAAAAAAAATGAAAGATCAGGCAAATCATGGTCTTTATATTGTTCCTCAATCAGTCAACCTGTCCAGATCCGATTTTTATACCTGTGATATCGTTGAAGAGGTAAGAAAACGTGTAGATGAGGCCGGAATTCCAAGAGACAGACTTGTTATAGAGATTACAGAAAGTATCGTAGGCGATGACATTGAATACATGATCGATAAAATCAACCGTTTTAATGAACTGGGTTTTAAGGTCTGGATGGATGATTACGGCAGCGGTTATTCATCTCCTATGATTCTTCAGAAGGTCTCCTTTGACCTGATAAAGATCGATATGCAATTTGTAAGACAGCTCGAAGAAGGTGAAAGGGCAAAGATCATACTGACCGAGATCGTCAGAATGGCAATGGCACTTGGAATGGACACAATCGCCGAAGGAATCGAAACAAAAAAACAGGCTGAATTCCTTAAGGACATCGGCTGCGATATGCTTCAGGGATACTATTTCTGCAAGCCGGTACCTCCGGAAGAAATCATTGAAAGAAACAGAAAAGGAATACAGATAGGCTTTGAAAACCCCAGGGAAGAGGATTATTATACCCAGCTTGGTAAAGTAAATCTTTATAATCTTTCCATTTCAGCAAGTGACATTCACGGAGGTACCAGTTATTTTGATACCTGGCCCATGGTCATGACTGAATGCAAGGATGGTCACATAAAGATCATAAAATACAATACTACTTTTAAAGCCTATACCGACGAACTATTCCCGGATTTCGCCAATAAATATGAGTTTGATTTATCTGATTTTAAGGGTAAAAACGGAGAGCTTTCCCTTAATGCAGTTTTACAATGTGCAAAGGATGGAAAGAGAATCATCCTTGATGACATGACAAAGGATGGAAAGATCATTCAGATCATGGCCTGGAGAGTGGCGGTGAATCCCGTGACAAAGGTTTCAGCTGTAATGGTTGCCGTATTATCTTCAACAGACCAGCGTGGCGGATTCCTTGACGAAGAACACAACAAAGAACTTCAAAGATTATCCGGAGAATATGAAAAGCTCCGGAAAGAAAATATGCGTCTTAAAGAAGAGGCAGATGTAATCCAAAAGATTACTGAACTCAAAAAATCCGTATCGGATCTTCTGACCAATATGCCTGCTATGACCTTCTCTAAGGATGTGGATACAGGAAAATACCTTGCCTGCAATCAGGCATTCGCCGACTATGCTCATAAGGAAACTCCTGAGGGTGTCGTAGGATTAACGGATTATGAGATTTTTGATGAAATCACCGCACGTCATTTTGTTGAGGATGACAAAAAAGCTCTTTCCATGAGTAAACCACACATTTTCTTCGAAGATGTGCCTGATGCAGCCGGAAATCCCCGTCAGTTCCAGACCACCAAGCTCAAATTCACTGATAATACGGGAAGAGAGTGTCTGCTGGGACTTTGTCAGGATGTTACGGATGCCATGAAGATCAAGCGTGAGTATACCGAAAAGCTGGCTCTTGTCCAGAACATGGCCGAGATTGATGCATTGACAGGCATTAAAAACAGAAATGCTTATGAGACAAGAGAGAATCTCATGGATCTGAGAATCAAGGAGCACCGTCAGCCTGAATTTGCCATCGTTGTCCTTGATGTTAATGACTTAAAGGTCATCAATGACACCGAAGGTCATGAAGCGGGAGATAAGTGCATCTGTGATGCCTGTGAGATAATATGCAGAACCTTTAAACGAAGTCCTGTTTACAGAATAGGCGGTGACGAATTTGTTGTTATATCCCAGGACGAGGACTACGAAAGAAGTGATGATCTCACCGGTATCATTGCAAAATACAATGAAGAAGCTCTCAAAACCGGAGGACTTACCATAGCCTGTGGAATGGCAAAGTATCATTACGAAGCAACCGTTGAAGAAGTCTTTGAAAGAGCTGATAAACGGATGTATGAAAACAAGCACTTTTTAAAGAAAATAAAAAGACAGCAACAATAATATATAGTTAACAAAAAGGAACGGTTCAGTGTCGATTTTTTATAAATTCATGACACTGAACCGTTTACTTATCGTTATGGATTTATCAACCAAAAAATTAACCAAATTAAAAATTATTTTTTTAACACATTTCACAGATATTATTAAGTCTCCTGAAATCTATTGAAACCGCTTTCAATTAATTCTAAAATAAATACGAAAATTTAATAAACAATCTACAAAGGAGGTAATGTATGATCAGTTTTTTGTTTTGTCTCTGTTTACTGATTGCGGGCTATTTTACTTATGGTAAATTAGTCGACAACACCTTTGGTCCCGACGACCGTGAAACACCGGCTGTCGCCATTAATGATGGAGTTGACTATGTTGTTTTACCACAGTGGAAGTTGTTCCTGGTTCAGCTTTTGAACATCGCAGGTCTTGGTCCTATTTTCGGTGCACTTCAGGGCGCTCTTTGGGGACCGATAGTATTTCTCTGGATCACCTTCGGTACAATTTTTGCCGGCGGCGTACATGATTACTTCTCAGGTATGCTCAGTGAGAGAAATAACGGTTATTCAATCGCAGAGGTAACAGGTAAGTATCTCGGAAATACCATGAAGTCCATCATGAGAGTTTTCTCTGTTGTTCTTCTTATTATGGTAGGTACAGTATTTGCTGTTGGTCCTGCAGGTCTTATTGTTCAGCTTCTTGCAAATAAGGGCGTGACCGGTGCATTTGCAAACACAGCTGTATGGCTTGCCATCATCCTTACTTATTACTTCATCGCAACATTTATTTCCATCGACAAGATCATCGGTAAGATTTATCCTGTATTCGGTATCTGCCTTATCATCATGGCGATCGGTGTTGTTATCGGACTTCCGTTAAATGGTTTCCATACACCTGAGCTTTGGGATCACTTCTATAACATGCATCCAAAGACAACTCCTGTATGGTCCTTCATGTTCATCACAGTTGCCTGCGGTGCTATCTCAGGTTTCCATTCAACCCAGTCACCTCTTATGGCAAGATGTCTTAAGTCCGAGAGACAGGGACACTTCGTATTCTACGGTGCGATGGTAGCCGAAGGCTGTATCGCTCTCGTATGGGCAGCGGCAGGTTGTTCACTCTATGCTGCTGAGGGCGGTCTCAATACAGGTCTTGCAGAGGCTCTTGCAGCAGGACAGTCAGCAGCTATCTATGATGTTTGTGTAAAGACCATGGGCAACGTCGGTGTTGTACTTGCAATGCTTGGTGTAGTTGCATGTCCTATCACTTCAGGTGATACAGCATTCCGTTCAGCAAGATATACAGTTGCAGACTGGATCAAGATGGATCAGGAGTCTTACATGAACAGACTTAAGCTCTGCGTACCATTACTTGGATGCGGTGCATTCCTTGGTTTCGGAAACTCCTTTGGACTTTTCAGTTACGCAGTGATCTGGAGATATTTCTCATGGACAAACCAGACTCTTGCTATGCTGGTTCTCTGGACAGGTGCAATGTATCTCGTAAGAGAGAAGAAGAACTACTGGGTATGTGCAGCTCCTGCAACTTTCATGTCAGCAGTATCAGCTACCTACTTCTCAATGGCTCCTGAATGCTTAGGTCTCATTCCTGTATTCACAAATAACAAGACATTTGCATATCCGTTTGGAATTATCGTAGCAGTATGCTTCCTTGGTCTTTTCCTTAAGGCAGCAAAGAAGTATAATCCCAATGTAAATGTTCATCATGCAGCACATGCATAAATAACAGAGGTTAAAATGTTTTTTACTCCTAAATGTCTCGGAACGACAACATTAACAAAAGAAGAACTGAAAGAAGATAAAGAAAAATGCCTGAAAGTAGGTCCCTGCGGACTTGGTGCTAAGGCACTTTATCTTAACAGTTTCTTTCTGGACAGAGTCTACTATATAAGCTACAAGGATATAAACAGATGCTTCAAACGAGTTGCCATGAGTAAGGGCGGCTTTACCGGAAAAGGTGTTTTCGGAAGTATGCCTTACCTGGTTGTGCAGTATGGCACCGGGCTTGAGAAACAGTGTAATTTTAAGTTCGAAGAAGAAGTTGATATGTTCCTTGAGGAGCTTTCAAAGATCAGACCCGAGATGCCTCTTCACAGCGTGGAAGCTGAATACAAGCTGAGAATGGCTGAAGAAGAGGAGCGGAAGAGATACTTAAAGGAGCTTTCTCCGGAACAGGAAAATTCCGTTAAGGTTTTAAGAGATGCTGAGGAAGTTGTCAAAGCTTATCCTGATCAGTATACAAAACTGTCTGTAACTGCTAAACAGAAGCGCGTCATCGAACGCATAAGTCCAACCTATCAGAAAGTTGCACTGGTTATCCTGATGCTTTCCATAGCTTCGGCACTGTTTGGTGTTTTTGCCCTTATCAAAGGGCAGGGCCTGGCCATTTACTTTGTGCTTTTTGGTTTCTCCTTCATCTTTATCGTTATTTCCTCAAGGATACTTCCCACAGGAAGAAATAATAAAGCTTATGCGGAGAAGGAATGGGCAGACGCTCTTAAGGATATGTCTGAAACCATGAAGGATACTAAAGACTTCCCGGTTCCGCCTCAGTATGCACATCCTGTAGTTCTGGAGAGAATGATAAGAGTCATAAGAGAGGGCAGGGCTGACAGCGTTAGTGATGCCTTTACTATAATGAAGGAAGACCTCAAGAAGCTGAACAGCGATGTTACTGTTTCTCAAAAAGAATATGACGAAGTGGTCCAGGTTAAACCAATGTTTCTGGTGATGGACTACCAATAAAAGATTTTGTTCAGGGAGAATGCTGATGATCTCAGCATTCTCCCTGTTTTTTACATTTTGAAAAGGAAAGCTGAACTTCCCACATTCAGCAGAAAACCAAACTGAAAGTTCTTCTTTTATTCCTTTTGTGAAGAATAATTTCTAAATAGAAAATCAAATATTATTATTATAAATATAAAGTCGATAAAATATGTAGCGAGTTAGGCTACATTTCGGCTTTATATTTTTTTTATATATTTTTGATCACAACGAGGTGACGATACATGCTTAAATCCAATTTTAAACGTTCTTTACGTACCTTACTTTCCATAACAACAGCCATGATGCTGATGACCGGCTGTATGGATCAGATACCGGAAATACAGGTCACTCCGGAGGAGACTTCAACAGGAGAAACCAAAACCACAGAAACCACTGCTGCCGGTGTAAAGTCCGGCGGAACTATGGCAGAAGGCAAAGAAGGGTCCGCTGATACCAAAGAACCGGAAAAGAACGGAGAAGTAGTGCTTCTCTTTACAAGTGATGTTCATTGCGGAATGGATAAAGGCTTCGGCTATGCGGGGCTTCAGGATGTGAGAGATAAATTTGATGCTGAAGGCTATACTACCATGCTTATTGATGACGGAGATTTTATTCAGGGAGAAGCAGTGGGAACTCTCACAAAGGGCGAAGATCTCGTAAAGCTTATGAATTCCCTCAATTATGACTTTGCTGTGGTTGGAAATCATGAATTTGATTACGGTATGGATCAGTTCATAAAGATCTCTGAAATGGCAAATTTCCCCCTCATAAGCTGTAACTTCAGAAAAAACGGTGAGCTTGTTTTTGAACCATATGTCGTTAAGGAAATTTGCGGAATAAAAATCGGCTTTGTGGGTGTAACAACCCCCACAACCATCACTACATCAACTCCAAAATTCTTCCAGGATGATAAGGGTGAATATATCTACGATTTCATGCAGGATGACACCGGAGATATGCTCTACGAAGCAGTACAGAAGTCAGTGGATGATGTAAGAGCACAGGGGGCTTCCTATGTATATCTTGTGGGACATCTCGGCATGTATGATGATGTACGTCCATGGACTTATGCAGATGTAATTTCACACACAAGTGGTATAGATGTTTGTTTTGATGGTCATAGTCATGACACTGAACATGTGGTCATGAAGGATAAGGATGGTAAAGACGTACCAAGATTTGGTCTGGGCACAAAGCTCAATGTCATCGGCTACAGCCACCTCAATAAAGATAAGGGCATAGTCGATACCAACGTTTGGAGCTGGGCAAATGATGTTTCTCTGCCTGATCTTCTGGGAATAAAAAATAAGATTTCAAAGGAAATTGATAATGATGATGCAGATGTGAACAAACTTATGGGAAAGGTGGTAGCCCACTCATCCGTAGAACTGACTGTAAACGATCCAAGGGAAAAGGATTCAAAGGGACAGCCTGTAAGAATGGTGCGACGTGCCGAAACAAATCTCGGCGATCTCTGTGCCGATGCTTACAGAGATCAGACAGGAGCTGATATCGGAATCATAAACGGCGGAGGCATCAGAGCCGAGATACAAAAAGGTGATGTTACTTACGGCGACATAATCAATGTAAATCCTTTCGGAGATACCATCGTTGTTATAGAAGCTAAAGGACAGCAGATCATTGATGTTCTTGAATGGGGCGCAAAAAACATTCCTGATGAAGACGGAGGTTTTATACAGGTTTCCGGATTAAGATACGAAATAGATGCCTCTGTCAAAAGCGGAGCTAAAAAAGATGACAAAGGTATGTGCACGGGATTTGAGGGTAAGCGCCGTGTTAAAAATGTAAAAGTCGGAACGGAGCCTATAGATCCTTCCAAGACCTACACCGTGGCCGGCATTAACTACCTTCTTCAGGAAAACGGAAACGGAATAACATCTTTCGACGGCTGCAAGGTAGTACAAAACAACCAGAAACTGGATAATCAAATATTGATAGATTACATTACAGAGACATTAAACGGAGAGATCGGAGACGAGTACAAAGATCCCTATGGGCAGGGAAGGATCGTGATACATGATGAAGGAGAGAATTCATAAGCACATTCAACTGATTCATCTGTAAATCTATCGTCCGTCGAAACAGGTTACTCTAAAAGGTGAGTACATGAAATATATCAAAACAAAAGAAGACTCAACTTCCTGTATCTTGATCGCAGGAAATACCAATTGTCTTGAAACGGAAACACTTAACCATATTGCGGATTATTACAGAGTTGTCATCATTTCTGACGACTCTGATAATGTTGCCCCGATTAAGCTTTCCGCTAAATATTCAAAAAGAATAAAGACCTATAAAGAGGATCTCTCCTCTGATAACTGTAAAAAAATATTTCACGCTTTTTCACCGGACACAGTATGGTATTTTTCAGGTTATACAGATGGGTGTGATGGTCTCAGAGACGAAAACAAGAAATTGTCGGCTCTGATCCATAACTGTTCTGCAATCGGAGTTCAGAAGCTAATTTTTATATCCTCCGTCAGCAGCCTTAACTACTACTACAAGGATACCGTCAACGGCAAAGTGAAGATTTATCTGTCTGAAACCGGATTCGAATGCAGTCAGCTTGAAAATCTTTGCAGATACAGCTCCACAAAAAACTATTTGAAATACATAATCCTGAGAGCTCCTTACCTGTACAGCAAATATAATAATACTAAAAACTATCTGGGCAGTCTCTTCAGCAGGATGGAAGAGATCGAACCTATAGTTTTTCCATATGATGCCTCCGGAAAGGTTGATTTTCTTTCTGTTCGCGACCTTACAGAGCTTTTAATGTTTATAACCGAGGAAACCCTGGATGATGCAGGAACCTACACATTAACCTCGGATTCAGGACTTACTTATCAATCATTTGCAGAATTACTTAAAAAATGTGAACCTTCAACACAGGCAAGCTTTTCCGAAGGAAAGCCCTGCGTTTTGGAGCTTGATGAGAAAAACGAAAACAGAAATATAAGAAAAGAGTATGGCTTCATCCCTTTGGATAACATTGTAGAAAATCTGAATGACTTCTATAAGATATACATTCAAGGACTGAATAAAGAAGTAAATATTCTTGAAAATCTTTTGGAGAGGATGCCTAAGCTTCCGCATATAGCATTGGCAGTTACCGAAACACTTGTTCTGTTTGTCATCATCCAGCTGCTTTTACCTTATACTTCAGATAATACGCTTTTTAAATATGTGGATCTGAGACTATTCTTTGTTGTCATACTGGGTGTTACCTACGGAATGATACCGGGAATGCTTGCGGGACTTCTGATGTGTTTTTCATTGATATACTCTTATTCTCAGATAGGGATCACGATCAAGATGCTTTTTTACAATATGGACTACTGGCTTCCCTTCGCCATTTATCTGATGACCGGAGCCATTACGGGCTATCTTGTAAGTACAAAGGATCAGAAACTGAAATTTGCTGAGGATGAGGCAATTTCCCTTCACAACAAATACTCCTTCCTGAATGATGTTTATATGTCAGTCATAAACAACAAGGAAGAGTATAAACGTCAGATACTTGGTTATCAGGACAGTTTCGGAAAGATATTTGAAGCAGTTCACAGTCTGGACAGTTCAGTACCTGAGAAGATCTTTATGAACAGCATTGAAACTCTGGAAAATATCCTGGACAACCACACTATAGCAATTTATACCCTGGATAAATTCCAGAGATACGGAAGACTGGTGGCATGTTCAAGAGAGCTTCTGACGGATCAGCCTAAATCTCTGAATATTGAACAGATAAGTGATGTTTATGAGGTGATCAAAAACCGTGAGACCTGGAAGAATATTGATTTTAAAGAGGAGCTTCCTGCCTATGCTTACGGAATCCTGGATGAGGGAAAAGTCCGTATCATGATCTGTATTTATAAGGCATCACAAATGCAGATGAGTCTTTACTACATGAATCTTTTCACCATCATCTGCCACCTTATAAGATTCGCCTTTATAAGAGCACTGAGATACCAGACTCTTATGGAAGAAAACAAATACTTTGAGAATACCGGAATCCTTAAGCCAGAGTTTTTCATATCCGAGCTTAAAGCCCAAAGGAATATGGCGGATAAGGGCATCGCAAATCATGTGCTATTGAAGCTGCATTCATTCAACATTGTTGAAACCGATAAAAAGCTGGGACATCTCATACGTCATACCGATTCCCTGGGAATAGGAGAGGATGGAAAATATTATCTTCTGATGAGACAGATCAATCCCAATGTATTCAAGATCATAGATCAGCGTCTCAGGGAAAATGGTATCGAGTTTACAGTTGTGGAAGGAGTGTGAGCATGATCCTTTTAATGATTCTATTTGCACTTCATTACATTATATGTATCGTTTTATTTGTCCTTATGAAAACCGGAAGACTCCGCCACAACTACGTTAACCTTTTTATAGCTATATTTATACCTTTATTCGGACTTATCTTTATGCTGGCCAAAAAAACTTCTGACATTCGAAGTGACAGAACCGCCATTGATATAGATCTGGAAGTAAAGCCTGATGACGAAGCAAAAGTCCTGAATGCTTCATCAGCTTTAAAATTTGAAGATAATGAAGATGACGAAGAAGCTCCTGCCGGATCCGAAGCCACGGAAGCTGCTACCCGTTCCTCCGGCGGCGACACAATGATGGATGTGATCAGCGATATAAAAAAGAGTATCATTATAAGTGATGACAGCGCAGCAGGAAATGTTGTTCCGCTTTCGGAAGCCCTTGCCATAAATGATACAAAAACCAAGAGAGCTCTTATCATCGATCTCCTTTACTCGAATCCGACTGATTTTGTCCAGCAGCTTTTCTATGCAAAATCAAACGGTGACACTGAGGTTGTACACTATGCAGCAACGGCACTTACCGAAATACAAAAAGATTTTGACCTTAAGTTAAACGATCTTTTAAACAAAAAGGCCTTATATCCCGATGATCATAAACTTGATCTGGATTACATGAACCTGCTTGAAAAATACATTGCAAGCGGACTTCTCAGCGGTGAGAGACTGAAGAGTAATCTGAGAAAATTCTCCGATCTCATAGCTGGTGAGCTGATGAAGGATAATGTCAAGGGACGATGGTCACTCATAAACAAAAAAGCCAATGCAGATCTTCAGTTACAGGACCTTAAGGCTTTATATGAAGACATCGATTACATGACCAAACGATGGCCTGAAAGAGAAGGAATCTACATCTATTTACTTCACTGGGCCATATTGAAAAAGAACAGAACTCTTATCAATGACATAATAAGTCAGATAAAAAAGAAAGTTGAATACATTCCGGAAGAACTCAGAGATCTGATGGATTTCTGGGATGAGAAGGCCTGTTAGAAAATGGATAATGAGAATATCAACCACAGACATAAAAGAAGGAATACAATACTGGCCAAAGCCGGCTTCGACGGTCTCTACATTATAGGGGCTGTATTTTGCCTTACCATGGCTGCACTTGTGCTTCTTCAGATGAATATCCAATACAGTATAAGACCTGACAGACTCAGCATAATGTCAAAGGAGGAGCTGTCACGTATCAAGACCACGGAGAATGCAGAAGGTGTAGTTAAAGCAACAGGAGACGGAAGAGTTCTTCTGGTTTTGGAACCGGGAGACAATCAAAGTGACGATGCGAGAGATATATGGATTCCGATACTCAGCCAGATGAAGATGCCTTACGATGTTTGTGATGCAGCTGACTACAAATCCGATTCTCTTAAAGATTACGATAAACTGGTTCTTGCGATCACCAATTACCATAAGATTTCAAAAGAGCTTTCCGGTATTCTGGCCTGGGTGGAAAATGGCGGTAATCTCATGGTGCCTTATCCTCCTTCCTATCCCGGAAGCTATCAGGGAATGTTCAACATGCTTGGAGTAAAGGACTGCGGTGAGTCCAATGTTTTGGTTGAAGGTATTCATTTTACCAGGGATTTTATGATAGGCGGCACTGCCCATGACTTCCCAGTGACAGATGCCTTTGACGCAGCCTTAAGTTATACCCTGGAAAATGACTGTGAAGTATACATGGAATCTTCTGATGATTATCCAACTCCGCTTATCTGGAGAAGGAATTACGGAAAAGGTTCCGTAGTAGTAGATAATTTTGGCTATCTTGAGAAAGCTTACAGAGGCATACATTGTTCAGCCTTCAGTCTTCTTGATGATTACTGTGCATATCCTGTAATTAACGGAGCCACCTTCTATATAGATGATTTTCCTTCTCCGGTCCCTGAAGGAGACAATACATATATAAAGAGAGATTACAATATACCTGTTGCCGATTTCTATATGCAGATCTGGTGGAATGACTTATACAGAATGGCGCAGAAATACGGTATTGATTATACAGGTCTCGTCATAGAAGATTACTCAGATGTAGTAAGTGGTGATTTCCCTAGAAATTACGAAACTTCTCAGTTTTATTACTATGGAAACATGCTCCTGGATGAAGGAGGCGAGATAGGGATACATGGCTATAACCACATGCCGCTGGTTCTTGAGAATTTTGATTATCAGGACAAATATGACAGTTATGTTCCCTGGCCCACAAGGGAAGATATCAGAAAATCTCTTGATGAAGTATTTGACTTTACACACAGACTGTTTCCCAATGAGGAATTGAATGTCTATGTTCCTCCTTCAAACATTCTTTCCGATGAAGGAAGGGAGATACTTAGCCTGTATACTCCGACACGCTGTATTGCTTCAATTTATTTTCCGGGAGAAATGTGTTTCGAACAGGAATTTGATATCTCCGAGGATGGTATCATAAATGCCCCTCGTGTAACCTCAGGATGTATAATTGATGATTACATGAAAATAGCAGCTCTTTCGGAGCTTAATTTCCATCTTGTCAACTCACATTTCCATCATCCGGATGATGTACTTGATGAAGACAGAGGAGCAAAACTCGGATGGGAAAAGCTCTATAACAACCTTCTTGAATATTTTGGATGGCTGTACACAAGCTGTCCTGCCATCAGAAATCTTTCAGGTACAGAGCTGTCCGGTGCCATAGAACGATATGACCTGATAAAGATAAACCGTGAATATACCGGCAATGACATCAACCTTAATTTCAACAGCTTCTATGATGAAGCCTGGATGCTTGTAAGAATCAACAACGGCAAGAGTATAGATACAATAACAAACGGAAGCTATACAAAGGTAGCGGAAGATCTTTATCTGGTAGAGTGTACGGAAGACAAGGTTGATATAAAACTGACTGCATGATTATCAGCTCTCAGGGACTTCAAAAAGTCCGAATATATATATTATACAGAGGTGTGAAGTGAGGATCTGCGTAATTCTGGAAGGATGTTATCCATATGTTACAGGAGGTGTATCTACCTGGATACATCAGTATATGTCTGCCATGCCTCAGCATGAATTTGTCATATGGGCCATAGGTGCCGACGCCTCCATGAAAGGTAAATATAAATATACTTTGCCGGAAAACGTGGTGGAAATACATGAAGTATTTTTAAATGATGCCCTTACCCAAAAGGGTATTCCGAAAAGATATAAGTTTTCAAAGCAGGAGATAGCAACACTCCGCGCTTTCGTAAACTGTGCTTCACCGGACTGGGATCTTTTGTTTAAGATGTACTCCCAGGACAGGATAGACCCCATTTCTTTCCTTATGAGCGAAGAGTTTCTGGATATACTTATAAATCTTTGTGAAGATGAGTATCCATATACGGCATTTTCTGATTTTTTCCACACAGTAAGGTCAATGTTCCTGCCGGTACTGTATCTTCTCAGCATGGAAGCGCCGAAAGCAGATCTTTTTCATTCCATAGCCACAGGCTACGGCGGTCTTCTGGCGAGACTCGGAAGCTATAAATATACCGTTCCTTATATGATAACCGAGCATGGGATTTACACAAGAGAGAGAGAAGAGGAGATAATTCGTGCCAAGTGGGTTATACCGGCCTTTAAAAAGCTCTGGGTAAAGTTTTTTTACATGCTTTCGGAATGTGCCTACAGTAAGGCTTCCATGGTCACAAGTCTTTACTCGGACGCAAGAAAGATACAGATAGAAATGGGATGCGACCCGGATAAATGTGTATTCATAGGGAACGGAATTCATTATGAAAGATTCAAAGACATCCCCATGAAGGAACCTTCAGAGCATATCGATATGGGTGCCGTTCTACGTATTGCCCCCATAAAGGATGTCAAAACCATGATATATGCTTTTGCCGGAGCCAAGGAAAGGGTTCCCAACGCAAGACTGTTTATTGCGGGTCCCGAAGATGATAAGCAGTATGCAAAGGAATGCTATGATCTTGTGGATCTTCTGGAGGTTGATGATGTTTATTTCATGGGACCTATCAATGTTGTAAAGCATCTGGGAGATTTTGATTTCACAATTCTATCCAGTGTTTCGGAAGGTATGCCTCTTTCAGTGCTTGAATCTTTCGCTGCAGGAAGACCCTGTGTCACAACAGATGTGGGCAGCTGCAAGGAGCTTCTGGCAGGATCTCCCGAAGACGATTTCGGCATGGCGGGAATCTGTGTTCCTCCCATGGATATTCCGGAACTCACAAATGCACTTATACAAATGTGTTTAAAACCCGAAGCCCGATATCAAATGGGTATAGCAGGAAGAAACAGAGTTGCAAAGTTTTTTCTCCACGACGATATGATCAAAAAATATCAGAGTGTTTACGATGAGGTATTTAAAAGATGGCAGGTATAGGCTTCAGCTTAAAAAAACTCTTCAGTAAAAAAGGAATATTCAGTCTTTGCAAGGCTTACGGCTACTCCGGAATAGTAACCATAGGCCCCATGCTGCTGGGCATTATATTCCTTTGCGGCATAGCCATGCTGTCACAAAGCATAGGAATCAGCGATTACAAAAGACATATTTTAAACTGTTCACTGACCTATAGTCTGATGTTTGCATTCTTTATAACCTCAATCTTTGATATGGTGGTTACAAGATATGTTTCCGACAGGCTTTATGAAGATAAAAAAGATAAAGTTATGCCATCCTTTTATGGAGCGGTATCCCTGGAGCTGGTTATCTGTCTTATCACATATACGCCTATACTGATAGCTTCAGTTGAAAATTTCCTGCAGCTCATTTTATGCCTTTGGTTTGCCATGATCCTTATGGTGGTCTGGACAGAAATGATCTACATAACAGCCCTGAAAGATTTCAGTTCCATCGTTATCTCCTTTACAATCTCACTTATGTCAGGCTTTTTACTGGCGCTTATAATGATTGTCCTCGGAATGGCAAGTATGGAAGGATTTTTACTATCCGTGACTGTTGCTTACGGAATACTGGCAACAAGAATGTATATGCTTATGCTGGATTATTTTCCGAAAAGTTCAGGGAGCAATTACTCTTTTCTCAGATACATCGACAGGTATCCCGAATTGCTTGTTTCCAGTTTTCTTATGAAAGTAGGGCTTCTAGGCCATGTCCTTATCATGTATTTTGGTCCTCTTAAAGTTCAATACAGAGGATTGTTTTACGGCGCTCCCGAATATGAGGTACCGGCTCTTATGGCATTTGCTTCAATCCTTATATCCACCATCAACTTTGTAGTTTCTGTGGAGGTAAATTTTTATCCAAAGTACAGTAACTATTATGGACTTTTCGCCTATAAAGGTGCTATCAAAGACATCAAACTGGCCGAGAAAGATATGCTCAGAGTTCTTTCACGTGAACTGGCTTATCTTGGAAGTAAACAGGTATTTGCCACCATTATCTTTATAGTTGTCGGTACTCCTTTGGTTGAAATCCTTTTCCCGGGAGTAAGTTCATTGTCTCTTGCTATATATAAACTCCTTTGTGTCGGCTACGGAGTATATGCCATAGCAAATTCTGTACTTCTTATAGAGCTGTATTTTGATGATTATACAGGAGCTTTAATCGGTTCACTTCTTTTTTCCGCCATAAGTGTCGGTGTTACCATCTGGCAGATTATATTTGGAAATGAGCAGTTCTATGGTATGGGATTTTTCGCAGGTGTGATCATATTCTATTTTTATATAATCACAAGACTTAACTGGTATTCCAGAAGGCTGCCATATTATCTTCTTTCAAAACAGAATCTGGTTCAGACTGAAGAAAAAGGCATTTTTGTAAGTATAAGTAAGAAACTGGAAGAAGCCCAGGCCAGAGAGGATCTTAAATGGAAAAGCAAAGAACCGATTCTGAGTAATGCAGGAGGAAGTAATTCAGGAGGAGGTGCAAATCAGTGATCAACAAATCAATTCACTATTTCTTTGCCTTCTTCATTTGCATATGTATCCTTACTGCATGTTCCTTTAAAGAACGTGCTTCAGGGGAAGGGACAGCTGCAGCCTCGACTGATCCGCTCAATTTCCTTAGTGAGACTGACAATGAATCCACTACGGAAACTGAGCCGATCATCAAAGCTGAACCTGCCGAAGAGCACCTCCGTGACAATAAGGAGCTATACAAAAACCAGGACGACTATTCTGTCATCACCATGTATCTTACTGTCAGTAAGGGTAACGCAGGTGACGGCACTGACCATACATGGTTTGATGTCAATGCTTATTCTGAGAATGATTATGCAAAAATGGGCATCAAAGATCGTTTTAAAGCAGAGGGACTCCTTCAGATTGATGAGACAGGAAAGGGCATTACCGAAAGCTCCTTCGGATATGGAGAAACTATTCCCAATGTTTCAGTCCAGATGAGAGGGCAGTCATCCACTTCCAACAGGCAGAAAAACTATAAGGTCAGGATAAAAGACGGGAGAGGATCTTTCAGAGGCCAGCGTACTCTGAATCTGACAAAACATATGACCGAAGCCTATCGCTTTACAAATAAGCTTTGTTACGATCTCGGAAATACTATCCCTGAAATCATCGCCGGGAGGACTCAGTTCGTTCATTTATATGTTAAGGACGAAACTTCCGATGAAGACTCATTCGGAAAGATTTTTACCGATATCAAAGATTCCGAAATAAAGCCCGAAAATGACACAGTTGATCATGACGGCTTTAAAGATTACGGTCTCTATACCATGGCTGAGCAGGTGAACAGAACCTATCTCAAAAATCATGGTTTTGATGAAAACGGACAGCTGTATAAGCTTTCATTTTTTGAATGGACTATCCAGGAGGATCTGATGCTGGATCAGGACGATCCTTCATTTGACCAGTCCAAATTTGATGAATTTCTGGAATCAAAGGTCAACGATGACCACGATAACCTTCAAAAAACTTTATCGGAAGTCAATAACTATTCCATTCCTATTGATAGGATCCTTGAAGAACACTTTGATATAGACAACATGATGTATTTCCTGGCCTTCAATATATTGAACGGAAATGATGATGTAGGCCCCCGTAATCTGTTTCTGTACAGTCCGCTGAATTCCGAAAAATTTTATTTTATCTGTTGGGATATGGATGGATCAATGCAGGCAAATTACAGGGAAACAATTAATTTTTCAGAAGGAAAATCCTGGTCACGCGGAATGACAAAGTACTTAATCCTGGTGCTTGTAAACCGGATGATGAAAGAACAGAAGTACAGGGATATGCTTTCAAACGCTGTTGACGATATTTATCAAAACTACTTTTCTCCACAAATAGTTGAAGCCCGCGCAAAAAAGTATGCTGAAGTAGTAAAACCTTTCCTTTTTTCATCTCCTGATTTTTATTATTCACCAATAAAGGATCAGGCTCTTTATGATGAACTGGTTTCAAAACTTGGGGATGAAGTGGAACAAAACTACAAGGACTACCAGGAATCCTTAAAATGGCCATGGCCTTTTTATGTAGACCTGCCAACCGTGGACTACCAGAAAAATACAACCACCTTTAGCTGGGGAGCTTCTTATAATTATGGCAGGAACGTAACCTATGACTACATGCTTGCCACAGATTATTTGTTTGAAAACATTTTATACGAGGGTCATGACCTTGTTGTTCCTTCAACAACCATAAAGAGTCTGTCCCCGGGAACTTACTATCTGAAAGTCACCGCGACAAGTGACTCAGGTTACACCATAGATTGTTTCGACTATTATCCGATGGAAGATGGAGGCAAATATTTTGGGTGCTTCTGCTTCACTGTCAATAATAACGGCACCGTAGTATATAGCTAAGAGGAAGTATAGGATGAAAAAAGATACCTTACTCAAAAATACATTTTTTATCATATGTCTTTTGGGATCTGTAATGTCATTTTCGGCATGCACTAAACCGACAGCTTCCTACGAAAAAGCCTCCACAGAGTCTCTTATGGAGGTGAAAGACAATAATGTACTGTATGAGACAGCTATGGCTGAACCCGTATTGTATCTTACCGTTGGATGGGAAAACGATCGTAAGAATACAGGTTATTATTCATGGACTGATATAAACAGTCATGATATTTCCTGGTATGAGACCAATGATGAAGATATCCACTACTGCGAAGCCCTTGTACAATTCGGTGATGAAACCGGACCTTCTTCCACAAGTTTTGGTTATGGAGACCTTACTCCAAATGCAACTGTAAGACTTATAGGTCATAAAGCGTCAAAAAGACCTCAAAAAAGTTACAAAGTAAAAATCAATTCTGGAAGCGGTAATGTATCAGGTGTAAAGAACTTTAACCTTAAGAAGTGCTTCGGTGATCCGTTCCGTTTCTTAAACAAGCTGTCTAATGAGCTGATAAGGGATATCGACCCCTTGTTATCTGCAAGAACGGAATTTGTTCATCTGTATGTAAAAGACAACTCCCTTGAGGGAAACCAGTTGTTCGTTGATTATGGTCTGTATACCATGACTGAATCAGTAAATAAACGATACCTTACAAACAGAAATCTGAACAGCAGCGGAGAGCTGTATGATGTTGAGAATTTCGATTTCAGGAGACATGAAGATGTGATCGTTCAGCCAACCGATTCCCGTTATGACCAGAAAAAATTCGAGCAGCTCCTGGAAGCTGAAGGCAGTAATGATTATTCGAAGCTTATCCGGATGCTTGATGCTTTAAATGATGACTCCAAGGATATCGAAAGCATTGTAAACTCATACTTCAATGAAGATAATCTTTACAGCTTTATGGCTTTAAACATTCTTATGGATAATAAGGATACGGATACCGAAAAGTTTTATCTGTACAGTCCTGTAGGCTCCGAAAAATTCTATTTTATACCGGGAGATATGGATGGGTCACTAAGGGCAGACTATAGGCTTGTCAGAGATCAGGATTACTCTGCAGGATGGGAGAAAGGCATATTTATCTTTAATGATTCAGTCCTGTTTTCAAAAATTCTGAAGAACAGGAACTGTATCAATAAACTAAGTGAATACGTTAAAAAGCTTCATAATTCTGTTCTTAGTCCTGATAATGTCTCTGAGAAGGCAGTCGAACTTTCCAAAACTGTAAAGCCCTTCCTGTTTTCTCCTCCTGACATGAAGTTTGCAAGAGTATCGGAAGAAGAATACGGAACGCTCATATCGGAGATACCTTTACAGATGGAAGATAATTATTATTCCTACAATGATTCTCTCCTTACTCCATGGCCCTTCCATATAAAGGAGCCGACAATTCTGGATGATGACACTATCACCCTTAACTGGGAAGAATCCTTTATCCTGGATTCAAACCTCACATACGATGTAACATTATCTGACTCCTGGGGATTTAACAATATCCTCGTATCAAAAACAGGATTGACTAAAACAAGTCTTAACATTAATTCCCTTGAGCCGGGACAGTATTTTCTGAAGGTTGTTGCCAAGTCTGATAATTCCTATGGCCTCGAACAGGAGGCATATGAATACTATAATACCGAAACCAAAAAGACAATCCATGGTGTTATGTGTTTTTATGTCATGGATAATGGCAGCATCAAAGCATTGACCTATAAATGACCGATAGCGGGAGGATACAAATGGCCGAAAGAAAACAAGTATTCAGAAATGAATGGAAATATGTCATATCCCGAAGCCAAAGTCTGGTCTTGAGGAAAAGATTGGAGCCGTTTCTGAAACTGGATTCGCATGCAGGTCCTGAAGGTTATGAAATCCGAAGTCTTTACTTCGATGATTATTACAATTCAGCCTACCAGGAGAAACTCATGGGTGTCTTCTACAGAAAAAAATGGAGGATCAGGATCTACAATTACAGTGATTCCAAGATCTCGTTAGAGAGGAAGTTGAAAAACGGGAATTACATTTTTAAGGAAGCAGCCGACCTTACCCGTTCCGAAGTCGAGATGATTCTGAATGGCGAATATGGATTTCTTCTTTATAAAGAAGAAAATCTGTGTAAAGAGTTCTATGTTGAGCTTGTAACAAATCTTTTGAGGCCAAAGGTTATCGTTGACTATAACCGTATACCTTTAATACAGGAAGAGGGAACCGTACGTATAACCTTTGACAGCGAGATTGCTGCCGCAATAGGGGGATTTGATATTTTTGATGAAAGTCTTCCAAAAATTCCTGCTATAGAACCTGAAACAGAAGTACTGGAAGTAAAATATACTGAATTTTTACCCATGCTCATAAAAGAACTTCTGCCTGTTGACGGACTGGAGTTCATTGCTTTTTCAAAGTATGTCGGTTGTTATGAGGCAGCTCACCACATAACAGATGTAACGGCGGGAATAAGTAAAACAAATATCGGTTGGAGGAATCAAATATGACTACAGGTGATTATTTTAAAAAATCCGTTATAGAAACCTTTACAGCAAGAAACGGGCTTACCCTTGATTTTATCATCAGTGCGGTAATAGCACTTACCGTCGCAATTATATTAGGTTTTTTTATACAGTCTCTATATAAAAAGTACTACGGAGGAGTAGTTTATTCCTCCTCCTTTGCCATGACACTTGTGGGCATGACGATCCTTACCTGTTCCCTGACACTGGCCATAAGCAGTAATATCGTTATTTCCCTCGGTATGGTAGGTGCCCTTTCCATCGTAAGATACAGAACAGCAATAAAGGACCCCATGGATCTTCTTTACCTGTTCTGGTCCATTTCAATCGGTATCATTGTAGCCGCACAGATATACCCTCTGGCAGCTATCACTATGGTTATAATGTATATTCTGGTAAAAAGATTCTATGCGTTAAAGAAAAATGGTCTGATTTACATACTGGTTGTACATTACGAAGGAGAGGCAACTGGTGCAAAGATCATGAAGATGCTCGGAAGTCAGCATTATCAGATAAAGTCCAAGACCATGAGAAAAGAAAATGTCGAACTTACCGTGGAATTCCGTAACAAGCATGACAATCTTCTGATAGCCGACATGATAAACGATCTCCCCGGAGTAAAGGATGTAAATCTCATTCAGTATAATGGTGAATATAATGGCTAAAAAAAACCGCTTGATACAATTTATCAAGATTATCGTCCTAGCAACAGCGATATGCATTTTGATGTTTTATATAAAGGCCCGATCCAATTACAATGTAAACATCGGTTTTGCCTCGGATAATGCCATGTACGATAATCCTCTTATCGGTTTTGCTCCTTCGGCTGACAATACTGAACTTTGTGAAAAAGCGAAGCTTGTATATATCAGACTGACCTGGGCAGACTGGGAGCCGCGTGAGGGTAGTTTTGATATTGACGGACTTGAAAACAGGTTCAACCTTCAAAGGTGGAAATCCGAAAATAAGCATGCCATTATCAGATTCGTGTGCGATATTCCGAGATCCGAATCCCACATGGACATACCGGAATGGCTTTATTCCAAAACATCCACAGGTACTTTCTATGACACGGTACTTGGAAAAGGTTATTGCCCCGATTATTCAGACCAGACTTTCAAAGAATATCATAAGCGCGCTCTGGAAGCTTTGGCAGAGTACTGTAATCGTGATCATTTTGTATCATTTGTTCAACTTGGAAGCCTCGGACACTGGGGTGAATGGCACGCCACGGGAAATAATGATGAGTCCCTTATGCCCAGTGAAGAGGTTTGCGAAGAATACGTTAATCTATACTCACAAAACTTCAAAAATGCTCTTCTCATGACCAGACGCAACTATAACTTTGCTATGGAACAGGGTTACGGCGTTTTCAATGATATGGTTGGTCACAGCGGGGATACCGCAAAATGGATTGACTGGCTGAACAAAGGTGGCACCCAGCGGACTTCCGGTCAGGAATTAACTCTTAAACCGGTTCCGGACATAGGAATAGTGCACCCTGTAGGAGGAGAGTTCACCAGCAGTGTTCCCATGGAGGAGATACTGGGAAACGGGCTTGGGGATGTGCTCCAGAATGTTACTACTTCAAGGATGACATATCTTGGTCCCAAGGTTCCGGATTTTACTGATGAACAATATGCATTGACCATGGATTCGATTCTCAGAAGAATGGGTTACCGCATTTACCTTTCAAGGCTCAAAATGCTTTACAACTATTCCTCCAACACCCTTAATATGACTCTTTCCTTCAGAAATTCAGGAAATGCAGGTTTCTACTTCGACTGGCCCGTAACCATGGTAGTTTTTGATAAGGATAAGAAAAAAGTATTCTGGCAGGGGCTTGACATCGATCTCAGAAAATTAACCAAAGACGAAGACGTATCCACCACCGTATCCGTTCCTTTCTCTGAGAAAATCAGTGATGAATTTTATCTTGGTCTGTACGTCACAGACTATGACGGTAAGGATCATGTCATACTGTCACAGTTTCCGGCAGAAGATATCACATATATAGATGATGTTCAGATAGTCTATCATTATCCGGATGATAACGATAAGGAGAAGACTAAAGGCTAAAGCACTAAATCCCGGGCATAAATAAAGGCGAATGTATCAGTTTAAGCTGACGCATCCGCCTTTTTCGGTTTTATATGACCGGTATTGTTTTATTATTCACTGAATCACACACCTGAGAATGTCTGGATAACTTTTATTTCTTTTGTATTTTTATCATAGTACTGTTTATGCCCATAGCGCGATTGTAGGTTATCTCATCGGCGATCTTGTTCAGGACGTAGGCATTATCAAAGGCATAATCGAAGTTTTCGTCAACGATTGTGGGGTTAAATTCTCTTCCGGTGTCATGTATGGTAATGATAATGTCATCGCCTTCCTCGCGGAGCACCACGTCGATCATATCGCTGCTTCCGGTGTTTCCCGCCGTGATACCGGTAAGCATTTCCTCAATGGCGAGGCAGGTCTTCATGGCTGTGACATCATCAGTCCTTTCACTCACCCAGTCGCTGGCTTCTTTTGAAAGACTTACAACCTCATCCAGATTCATGGCTACAGTAAACTCAAATCTTCTGTCATCGGTTTTCTTGGGAAGCATGAAAGAGTATTTCTTATGATTAACCAATGAATCTTCCCGAAGCACCATAAACAGTATCTGAAGCGGCACCAGAATCTCTATGAAGAGAAAGCCCATATACAAACCATCGACACCCAAAAAAGGAGCAAATATGCCCATCATCGCTATAGGCAGTACAAGTCCCTCCATGATAGTGATGATATGGGCGTAGGTAAAATGTTTAACCGCCTGGAAATAATGTACCATGATGATACAAAATGCCATTCCTGTAAACGAAAATGCAAAAATGCGGATAGCCCTTATGCACTCAGATGCTGTCTGAGGATCCGAAACATTGAAAAGCATAAGTATGATCTGAGGTGCAAGCTCCAGAATGAAGCAGAGAGCAAGAGCTCCTGCCAATGCTGCTTTTATGGACTTAAACAGCATTTTCCTTACTCTGTCATAATCGCCGTTCTGTACCTGAATGATAACCAAAGGCACCAGTGTCTGAGCGATACCGAGAGCCAATGTAAAGAACATATAGATACAGTTATTGAAAATACTGAATACCTGAAGACCTCTGCTTCCTCCATAGGCTGCAACTATCATATTGAGAATATGGACTCTCAAAGTGATGTTGAGAAGATAAGATGCCTCCGGAAATCCCTTCAGAGTTATGTCATGAAGATGTGAAAGCACGGTCTTCTTAGGCATTTTCACAAGCACCAGCTGACGGTCCTTGCTAAAAAAGTATCTCATCATATACATGAATCCGGAAAAGTATCCGATAATGGTAGCAAATGCTGCACCGGAAAGTCCCATTCCCATAACCTTTATAAGCACCACATTCATGACCATGTTGATGACATTGGAAATAACTACTGCATGAAATGCCATTTTATGTTTTCCGTCAGCTGTTGCAAAATATGCAAGTGACATCATCAAACATACAAGGGGCATTCCCAACACCAGGACACTGAGATAATCCAGAACATCTTTAACATAGGATGATTCCGGACTCAAAAGCTCGGCGAACTGTTCACAAAAGATGCGTCCGAAGAATGCCAGAAAAATTCCCAACAGCGTTATGAACACTATGGAAACAGTAAAGGTCTCATCGGCTTTTTTCTTTTCATGGTCTGCCATATGGTTCAGGGCCAGCGTGCTGCCGCCAAGTCCCAGCATCAGATAAACCATACTCACAAATGTCATAACCGGGAAACACAACTCCACCGCAGGCAGCTTTTCAATCCCCAAAAAGTGGCTGATAAAAACCGAGTCCACAAAAAAAGCTATGTTGTTGGCAACTGTCATCACAAGCAACGAAAACAAAAACGACTTGTATCCGGCAGACAGCAACTGATACTTCTGATTATTCAACTATTTAACCTCCCGCAGTATGTTATTTTTCATACCGCCACAATGTAGATATGATATACCATGAACCTATACATATCATATTCTGAATATTATAACTCACTTAGGGGTATTACGTAAAATTAAGATTACACTATCTGCATTATTTGCCGTTTTGAAACGAAAATTTGTACTTTTAATCAGTTTGTCATAACAGTTCAGTCGGTGGACCAGTGGGACGGGGCTGGTGGTCCACCGACTGAACTGTTACCGCTTGTCGAGAATTATTTCAGAAAAAAATAATCAGAACTTGACACATCTCCATTGCTTTGCTAAGATTTCACTTGCACAAAAGCGATGCGTGGCTCAGCTTGGTAGAGCGCTGCGTTCGGGACGCAGAGGTCGCAAGTTCGAATCTTGTCGCATCGACTAAAAAAAAGAGTTTTGGGTTTCCCAAAACTCTTTTTTTGTGCCCCGTGGATTGAAGGGTGATATCAGCCATAACATATAATTAATTTTACAAGGTAACGGTGATGCGCTATCATGAATAGGTAAAAGTAAGTGGGTGTCAAAGCTGTTTGTCACCCACTTATGGCGTGTTTAAATTCACATTAACAAATCATCCAAAGGAGCTTCGCAAACTAATGAAAAAAGAAACAAAATGCATTGAAGCCGGCTATACACCAAAAAATGGCGAGCCACGCATGATACCTATATATCAGAGCACCACCTTTAAGTACGATACAAGTGCTGATATGGGAAAGCTTTTCGATCTGGAGGCTGAAGGATACTTCTATACAAGACTTCAGAATCCTACCAATGATTACGTTGCTGCAAAGATCGCAGCCCTTGAGGGCGGAACAGCAGCAATGCTTACATCTTCAGGTCAGGCGGCAACATTTTTCTCTGTTTTCAATTTGGCAAGTGCAGGAGATCACGTTATCGCATCTTCCAGTATCTATGGCGGAAGCTTCAACCTTTTTAATGTCACCATGAGGAAAATGGGCATAGATTTCACTTTTGTGGATCCGGAATGCTCAGACGAAGAGCTGGAAGCAGCATTCAAGCCAAACACAAAGTGCGTTTTCGGAGAGACCATCGCAAACCCCGCTCTGATAGTTTTAGACATTGAGCGTTTTGCCAATGCTGCCCACAAGCATGGCGTTCCTCTGATCATTGACAACACCTTTGCAACACCTATTAACTGCAGACCCATCGAATGGGGAGCAGATATCGTAACCCATTCAACCACAAAGTACATGGACGGTCACGATGCAACAGTAGGCGGTGCAATTGTTGATTCCGGAAACTTTGACTGGATGGCTCATGCCGACAAATTCCCGGGCCTCTGCACACCGGATGATTCCTATCACGGTATCACCTATGCAGAAAAGTTCGGAAAAGCGGGAGCTTTCATTACAAAGGCCACAGCACAGCTCATGAGAGACCTTGGCTCCATACCTTCACCTATGAACTGCTACATGCTGAACCTCGGACTTGAGTCCCTTGCTGTCAGAATGCAGAGACATTGTGAAAATGCACAGAAGGTTGCCGAGTTCCTTCAAGCTAATGAAAAGGTAGCATATGTAACATATCCGGGACTTGAAGGCGACAAGTATTATGAGCGCGCTAAAAAGTACATGCCTGACGGAACCTGCGGAGTTATTTCCTTCGGTGTAAAGGGCGGAAGAGCAAGCGCAGAAGAGTTTATGAAGCGCCTTAAGCTGGCCATCATCGCAACCCACGTTGCCGACGCACATACCTGTGTTCTTCATCCCGCATCCTCAACTCACCGTCAGATGACTGATGAAGAGCTTCTGGCAGGCGGTATCAAGCCTGATATGATCAGACTTTCAGTCGGTATCGAGAATGTTCAGGACATAATTGATGATCTTTCACAGGCACTTAAAGGAGAAAATCAATGAACACTAATTTTGACGTTATAATAATCGGCGCGGGACCTGGAGGTATTTTCGCGGCCTATGAGCTTATGAAACTGGACCCTCAGCTTCAGATCGCAGTCTATGAATCCGGCAATCCTCTGGAAAAGAGAAAATGTCCCATAGATGGAGACAAGGTTAAGTCCTGTATCAATTGTCCTATCTGCTCCATCATGAGCGGTTTCGGCGGAGCAGGAGCCTTCTCTGACGGCAAGTACAACATTACCAATGCTTTCGGCGGAACTCTCTATGAGCACGTTGGACGTGACAATGCCATCGAGCTTATGAAATATGTAGACAACATTAACATGAGCCACGGCGGAGAGGGCACAAAGCTTTACAGCACTTCAGGATCGGAATTTAAAAAGAAGTGCATCCAGAGCAAGCTCACACTCCTTGATGCATCAGTAAGACACCTGGGCACCGACAAGAACTATGTTGTTCTCAAGAACATGTATGAGGAGATGAAGGATCACATCAAATTCTTCTTCAGAACACCTATCGAAAAGGTTGAGAAGCTTGAGGATGGCTACGAGGTATCTTTCAAGGACGGTAAAGCTACCTGTAAATACTGCGTCATCTCTGTAGGCCGCAGCGGCAGCAAATGGATGCAGTCTGTTTGTGACGAGCTTAATATCCCGACCAAGTCAAATCGTGTTGACCTTGGTGTCCGTGTAGAGCTTCCGGCAGTTGTATTTGAGGATATCACCAGTGCACTTTACGAAGGAAAGATCGTTTACCAGACCCAGAAATTTGAGGATTCTGTACGTACCTTCTGTATGAATCCACGTGGTGCGGTTGTTAATGAAAACACCAACGGCATCATCACAGTAAACGGTCACAGCTATGAGGATCCTTCCCTTCAGACAGAAAATACAAACTTTGCGCTCCTTGTAAGCAAGCATTTCTCAGAGCCCTTCAAGGACAGTAACGGCTACGGCGAAAGCATTGCCCGCCTCTCCAACATGCTGGGCGGAGGAGTCATCGTTCAGAGATTCGGAGATCTCGAAAGAGGACGCCGCAGTACGGTTAAGCGTATAGAAGAGGGAACTGTGAGACCTACCCTTAAGGCTACCCCCGGTGACCTGAGTCTCGTTCTTCCGAAGCGAATCCTGGATGGAATCATCGAGATGATCTATGCTCTCGACAAGATCGCTCCGGGCACTGCCAATGATGACACCCTGCTTTACGGTGTAGAGGTTAAGTTCTACAATATGGAAGTTTCTGTTGATGAAAAGCTTGAAACCATCTATCCCGATCTCTTTGTAATAGGAGACGGCAGCGGCGTTACCCATTCTCTTTCACACGCTTCAGCAAGTGGAGTATATGTAGCAAGAGAGATTGCTGAAAGAATAAAATAAATAGCAGTTTAAGAGAATCCGTAAGGATTCTCTTTTTTTGTAACCGACCTTTGGTTATACATTCTATGAAGTTATAATATATTATCTTTTCATAATTGCTGTTGCATTTTGATTGTGCAAAAACTATAATTTTATTTAATTACAAGCGATATAAGCTTATGAGTTAATTACTATATTTTGGAGGATTTTAAAAATGGCAGAACCAAGATTATTTTACGAAAAAGACTGTGACATATCTTTCCTTAACGGCAAGAAGATCTGCATCATCGGATACGGATCACAGGGACATGCACATGCACTCAATCTCAAAGAGTCAGGCTGTGATGTAGTCGTAGGTCTTTATGAGGGTTCAAAATCAAAGGCTAAGGCAGAGTCACAGGGTCTCACAGTACTTCCTACAGCAGAGGCTGTAAAGCAGTCAGACGTCATTATGATCCTCATTAACGACGAGCTTCAGGCAAGTATGTACAAGAAGGATGTAGAGCCAAACCTTAAGGCCGGCGATATGCTTATGTTCGCACACGGCTTCAATATCAACTACAAGCTCATCGTTCCTCCTGCAGACGTTGATGTAGCTATGATCGCTCCTAAGGCACCGGGACACACAGTTCGTTCAGAGTACCAGGCAGGAAAGGGAACACCTTGTCTCGTAGCTATCCATCAGGATGCTACCGGTCATGCACTTGACAAGGCTCTTGCTTACGGCGCAGGCATCGGCGGCGCACGTGCAGGTATCCTTGAGACAACCTTTAAGACGGAGACTGAAACAGACCTTTTCGGTGAGCAGGCAGTTCTTTGCGGTGGTGTTTGTGCACTTATGCAGGCAGGTTTCGAGACTCTGGTTGAGGCAGGCTATGATCCAAGAAATGCTTACTTCGAGTGTGTTCACGAGATGAAGCTTATCGTAGACCTTATCTATCAGTCAGGTTTTGCAGGCATGAGATATTCCATCTCCAACACAGCTGAGTTCGGTGACTATGTAACAGGTCCGAAGATCGTTACAGAGGATACCAAGAAGGCTATGAAGAAGATCCTTTCAGACATCCAGGACGGAACATTTGCATCAGAGTTCCTTCAGGATATGAATAATGGTCAGGTTCACTTCCAGGCAATGAGAGCAAAGGCTGCTCAGCACCCTACAGAGACAGTTGGTGCAGATATCAGAAAGCTTTACAGCTGGAACAACGAATCTGACAAGCTTGTTAACAACTAATTTTTAAAAACCGTTTTTTAAGGCCGGCTGTTTTAAACGCCGGTCTTTATTTCTATTCAGGCACGGAGGTGCAAAATGCTTGAAATACTTGACCATCTTATCTTGTACAACAATGTAAAACATGACCGGACTCTGAGGACTCTGGCGAAGGCGGAGAATCTTCTGAGATACAATGAGGAACAGTCTGTTCAGGAGCTTCTTTCAGAATGTCTGGATGAGGTTCACTACATCATGGAGACCGCAACAAAATACGGTTTCACTGAGAATCTCTGGGCAGCCTACATTAGCTTTCTCATCATGAATGACGAAAATCCTCTTGCGCTGGTTTCAGAAAATGCTGTGATCCCGAAGGGCTCTGCCTCAGAAATAGCTCTCAGCGACTGCAGATATCTCATGGATCTTATCCATTATGATTTCTCTTTCCTTGAGCTGAAGCTTGGGATCAGCTGTATGAAAAAGCTGCAGACCTATAAGGCTGTGCAGAAGCACGAGAGAATGTACTACAGCTACATTTCAAAAACCGTAAACTCTCTGAAAGTCAGGCTTCTCTCGGCCGGTACTCGGGAGCGCTTTTATGATGCCATCTCAGAATACTATGAAAACTACGGCGTCGGAATGTTTGGTCTCAATAAAGCTTTCCGTATCAGAAATAATATTGACGGTTCTCCTGAGCTTATCCCTATCAACAACCTGGAGTCGGTAAACTACGATGACCTTGTGGGTTATGAGCTGCAGAAGAAGCAGGTCTATGACAACACCCTGGCTTTTGTGGAAGGGAAGAGCGCCAACAACGTGCTTCTCTATGGAGATGCCGGAACCGGAAAGTCCACCACCATCAAGGCGACCCTCAACGAATTTTATCCGAAGGGTCTCAGACTTATCGAGATCTACAAGCATCAGTTCAAAGATCTTTCCTATGTGATATCAAAGGTTAAGACCAGAAACTATAAATTCATAATCTACATGGATGACCTTTCCTTTGAGGATTTTGAGATCGAATACAAATACCTTAAGGCAGTCATCGAAGGCGGCTTCGAAACAAAGCCGGACAACATCCTGATTTATGCCACCTCGAACCGCCGTCATCTCATAAAGGAAAACACAAAGGACCGTGACGATATGGGAGTAGGCGGAGATGTATTCCACTCCGACACCCTGGAAGAGAAGCTTTCCCTTGTGGACCGCTTTGGTCTCAACATTCTTTACACCAAGCCAAGCATGCAGGAATTCCAGCAAATTGTCATCAATCTCGCAAAGAAATATCACATTGATATGGAGGAGAAAGAGCTTCTTGCCGCTGCCAATGTCTGGTCCGTGAGAAAGGGTGGCCACACCGGAAGAGTGGCACAGCAGTTTATCAATTCCCTGAATCCGGGAAAAAACGCCACACCATAAGTTTTGAACCTGCCGAAAGAGCAGCCCGGTCTACAATCCCAAAGCATAACAGCTATAACTTATAGCATAGCTCTTATAACTTATTGATTGTTGACATGCCGTACTTAGAAAGTCATAATTACTTTATATATTTTAATGAAAGGCACGCAAAGAAGCATGAATAATTACAGTGTTGTACTAGCAGTCATTATTATTCTCGTGAACATTATTGTCATTAGCAATAATGCTTATTTGTGTAAAGCTTTTCAGGAGAAATAAAGTCATGACGCGCTTTTGAACCTTGCAGCTTTACAACTGCAAGGTTATTTTTTTAGCAGTGTTTCTTTACATTGCCTGATTTGTAAAAGCCGTCAAAAATCCATGATATTTATTTAAAATAGTTGTATTATTATATTTGTGATTTATAGAAAAAAACTTATTATTTCCGCGATAAAGCCGTCACGCGGGGCGCTGTGTATACACAAACGCACATGTGACGGCTAACGCGAAATCCAACAGGTGTCTGTTGGATTCTACAGCGTTTTAACGACTCATATCATAGGATTATTTTCACCTTAAAAGGAGAACAAATATGAGATTAAAGGGAGCACAGATTCTGATTGAAGAACTCGTTAAGCAGGGCGTTGATACCGTATTCGGTTATCCCGGAGGTGCGGTTCTCGACATCTATGACGAGCTGTATAAAAACAGTGACAGGATCAACCATATCATTTCAGCTCACGAGCAGGGCGCCTGCCATGCAGCTGACGGCTATGCCAGAGCCTCAGGCAAAACCGGAGTGGTTATCGCAACTTCCGGTCCGGGTGCCACCAATCTTGTTACCGGCATAGCCAATGCAAACCTTGATTCAGTTCCGCTGGTTGCCATCACCGGTAATGTTTCCATCAATGCTTTGGGCCGTGACAGTTTCCAGGAAGTAGACATTGTGGGCATCACCCAGCCGGTGGTTAAGCACAATTTCATGGTGCGTTCGGTTCAGGAACTGGAGCAGACCATCAAGGAAGCATTTCTCATTGCAAACTCCGGAAGAAAGGGTCCTGTACTTATAGATATTCCAAAGAATGTCCAGACCGATATGTGTGAGTACGGCATCGCAGTTGTTCCCCGCATGCCGGATAAGCCAAAGGTTCCTTACGTAAAGGAAGCTGCTCTTGAAGCCATCAGGAACTGCCAGAGACCATTCATATATTGCGGTGGCGGCGTTCTCGCTTCAGGTGCAGAGAAGGAAGTTCTGGAGCTTTCACATCGACTGGATGCACCGGTAGGCCTCAGCATGATGGGCAGAACAGCCATTCCGGATTCCTACGAATACAATCTCGGAATGTGCGGAATGCACGGACAGTATGCAGCCACAAAAGCTCAGGCAGAATGTGATCTGATGCTTGCTATCGGTGTGCGATTCTCAGACCGTGCCACAGGAGATATCGGTGAATATACAAGAAAATGTACTGTCATTCACATTGACATAGACAAGGCTGAATTCGGAAAGAATGTAAGCCCCGATGTCTGTCTCCAGGGTGAGATAAAGGGTATCCTTCAGGATCTTCTAAAGGACATCCAGGGGGTTCGTCACAAGGAATGGAGAGAAGAGGTTGAAGAGTTCAAGAAGACCAGAATCCCGGATCGTCCCGGAGAATTCTGTCCAAAAAACATCATTGAAACTGTCAGAAAACATGTTCAGGATGACACAGTCGTTGCTACCGATGTGGGACAGCACCAGATGTGGACAGTACAGTTCTATGACTTTGAACAGCCCCGTACCTTACTTACTTCAGGTGGTCTCGGAACCATGGGCTACGGTCTCGGCGCTGCCATCGGAGGCTGCATCGGTTCAGGGCGTAAGAGAACAGTTCTTTTCACTTCGGAGGGTTCCTTCGGTATGAATCTGAATGAGCTTTGTACAGTAGTAAGCCAGGAGCTTCCTATCACAGTTGTAATCCTTGACAACAATGTTCTAGGAATGGTACGTCAGTGGCAGGGTATTTTCTACGAAGGCAGATATTCCCAGACTACTCTCGCAAGAAAGACAAACTTTGCAGCCCTTGCGGATGCCTTCGGCTCAAAGGGTTACTCTGTATCAACTCTTGAGGAGCTTGAGAAAGTACTGGAAGAGACCGATAAAGATCCGGCAGGATCCTTCGTTATCGACTGTCATATAAGCGAGGATGAAAAGGTTCTTCCCATGATCCCGCCCGGAAAGTCCATAAAGAGCATCATCCTGAAGGATTAAGGCCTCATTCCCCGATGTGATCGGGGAAGCTGCAGGTTGAAAGCATTTATAATGATATTTCAAAGCAGTTTAGTACAGACTGCTGAAAACAATATATTGAAAGGAACGAAGCTAATCATGGAAGAGAAATTTATCATTGATCTTTGGGTAAATAACCGCTTCGGTGTGCTTAACAGAATTACAGGTCTTTACTCAAAAAGAGGCTACAATATCGAAACAATCCACGCCGGCCCGACGGATGTTCCCGGTGTGACCAAGATAGAGATCGTTTCCACAGGAGACGATTATATGAGAACTCAGGTAATCTCACAGCTTGAAAAGCTTTACGACATCAGAAAAGTTGACCTGAGAACTGAATTCAAAGAAGACTAAACCAATAGAGGGCACTATCCCTCAAACTCATCCTCAGAGACCAATCAACATATTGCATGGAAAACTCTCTGAGATTGAAATCAATCTACGATTTTCGAGGCTTTCACACAGAAGATCAATTCTTCAGGAAAACACCCAAAGATCGCAAAATTTGGGAGGACTAAAAAACATGAACGAACTTACACTAGACCGCGTATACCAGGCAGCTCACGTACTTAAGCCTGTCATCAACAAAACCGAGCTTGTACACGCAACAAGAATCGATGCAGGCTGCGACCTTTATCTGAAGGCTGAAAATCTTCAGAATACAGGTTCTTTCAAGATAAGAGGTGCTTACTACAAGATCTCAACCCTTTCACCGGAAGAGAAGGCAAAGGGAGTCGTTGCCTGTTCCGCAGGAAATCATGCACAGGGCGTAGCATTGGCAGCTCAGAGAGCAGGCATCAAGTCAACTATTTTCCTTCCTGCCATCGCACCTATTTCAAAGGTTGAAGCCACAAAGAGCTTTGGTGCCGAGGTTCGCATGATTGATGGTGTTTATGATGATGCCTATGCAGCATCTGTTGCATATCAGAAAGAGTCAGGCGCTGTATTTATCCATCCTTTCGATGACATCGATGTCATTGCCGGACAGGGAACCATCGGTATGGAAATCTGTGATCAGCTTGCAGATGCCGATGCAGTTGTAGTTCCCATCGGAGGCGGTGGACTCATTTCAGGTGTAAGTTTCGTCGTTAAAAAGCTGAACCCTAACTGCAAGGTTTACGGTGTTCAGGCAGATGGTGCTCCAAGTATGGCTGAGGCCATTAAGAACAAGAAGATCGAGCCTCTCAAGACAGTTCATACCTTCGCAGACGGCATCTCTGTAAAATGTCCCGGTGATGTAACTTACGATATGGTAAGCAAGTATGTTGATGAGATCGTAACCGTTACAGACGATGAGACAGCTGCTGCAATCCTTACACTTATGGAGAAGCAGAAGGTGGTTTCAGAGGGTGCCGGTGCGGTTTCAGTAGCCGCCGTTCTTTTCAACAAGATCCCTGTAGCAGGCAAGAAAGTAGTCTGCGTAGTATCAGGCGGAAATATCGACGTTAACATCCTTTCACGAGTTATAAACCGCGGTCTCATCAAGACCGGAAGAAAGGCCGACCTCACTATAGAGCTTCTGGACAAGCCAGGTCAGCTTGAAGAGGTTTCACACATTGTTGCATCCATGGGTGCCAATGTCACAAAGGTCGACCATAATTCCATCTCCATGGGAACAGACATCAACGGTTGTTACCTCACTCTCCAGATGGAGACCAGAAACTTCGAGCATATCGAAGCAATCCGCCAGAAGTTTGTGGAGGAAGGCTTCAAACTCATAAACAGACCCTGATAAAGTCACAAGCCGTTTTTAATGGCAATATAATCCAAAGTCCGGCAGCTCAATGTTTAAATCATTACGCCAGCGGACTCTATAAGAACTCAAGAAGGAGATTCCCTCATATGACAGGTGCAGACGCTTTAGTTAAATGTCTTGAGCAGGAACAGGTTGAATATGTTTTCGGCTATCCAGGAGTAGCTATAGCTCCGTTCTTCAATAGCATCCTGGACAGCGACATTAAAACCATACTTGTTCGTCAGGAGCAGAATGCTGCTCATTCGGCCAATGGCTATGCCAGAACCACAGGAAAAGTCGGAGTTGCTGCGGTTACTTCGGGTCCCGGTGCAACCAATATCATCACCGGAATAGCAACAGCTTTTGCTGACAGTATCCCTATAGTAGTCATAACCGGTCAGGTTAACAGTCAGCTGGTGGGTTCGGATGTGTTCCAGGAGGCTGACATCTGCGGTGCCTGCGAATCCTTTGTCAAGTATTCTTATATCGTAAGAGATTCAAAGGAAATTCCCCGAATCATGAAGGAGGCATTTTATATCGCAAGCTCCGGAAGACGGGGACCTGTTCTCATAGACATTCCTATAGATATCCAGAAAGAGGATATTAAGAATTTCCATTACCCTGAGGAGGCAAAGCTTCGTACCTACCGTCCGACGGTCAAGGGTAATGCCGTTCAGATAAAGAAAGTCTTCGCAAGACTTAAGGATGCAAAAAAGCCGATAATCTGTGTGGGTGGCGGTGTTCACCTCGCTGCAGCAGAAGAAGCAGTCCGTACCTTTGCAGATAAAAATCGTATCCCGGTTGTCTGCACAATGATGGGAATCGGTGTAATGAAAACCTCGGATCCCATGTTCTTCGGAATGGTGGGCAATAACGGAAACTCTTACGGAAACAGAGCCATGAATGAAGCTGATATGATCATCATGGTAGGAGCAAGAGTTGCAGACAGATCCATCAGCCAGCCTGATCTCATTACAGAAAACAAGACCCTTGTTCATATCGACGTGGATCCTGCGGAAATAGGCAAAAATGCAGGTCCCGAGATTCCTCTGGTTGGTGATATAGCAAGCGTTTTCGAAGAATTTAATCAACAGAAGAACGATGCTGATTATCACGAATGGGTTGATGTATTGAAAAACTACAAAAAGGAATCCGAAGACAAAAAGCTCAAGAATCTGCTTGAAAGAGTGAGAAAATCTGAGCTTGTAACACCCGAAGAATTCGTTATCCAGCTCAGTACCAAAATTAAGGATGATGCCATCTACGTAGCTGACGTCGGCCAGAATCAGATGTGGAGCTGCGGTAATTACGTAATGCGTAACGGCAAATTCTTCACCTCCGGCGGCATGGGAACCATGGGCTATTCCGTACCGGCAGCCCTGGGAGCAAAACTTGCCGATCCGAAAAAGCAGGTTGTTGCGGTTGTTGGAGACGGCGGCTTCCAGATGTGTATGATGGAGCTTGCCACCATGCGTCAGTACAATGTTCCTGTAAAGATAGCCGTCATCAAAAACGGATGGCTGGGACTTGTAAGACAGTATCAGCATTTTACCTACAATGACAGATTCTCTGTAACGGATCTCTCCGGAAGTCCCGAGCTTGACAAAATAGCCGAGGCTTACGGCATGAAATATATCAGAGTTTCAAATAACAACAGCATCGACCCGGGTCTGGAGGAATTCCTTAAGATGGATGAATCTGTTCTTATGGAAGTTGATGTTGATCCATCTGAGATATCTTAAGGAGGTCCGAATGAAACGAATATATTCATGTCTTGTAGAGAACCGTTCGGGTGTACTTGCAAAGGTAGCAGGTCTTTTCTGGAGACGATGCTTCAACATCGATTCACTGACAGTTGGAGAAACAGAAGATAAAAACATTTCCAACATGGTCATCGTTTCAAGCGGAGACGAGCGGACTCTTGAACAGATAGAAAAGCAGTTAAACAAAAAACTTGATATCATAAAAGTCAAAACCTTTGACGAAAGCGAAGGACTGTCCCAGGAACTGGTACTCGTTAAAATAAAGTATAACCGTGACAACCGAAAAGACATCATGGAAAACTGCCAGATCATGGGGGCAAGGATCATCGATCTCTCAAAGACCATGATGACCATAAAGATGTGCGATACTCCCGAGCGTGTCCAAATGTTCCTTGACACCCTCAAGTCCATCCGCATCATCGAGCTTGCCCGCACCGGAACCCTGGCGATAACAAAGATAAAAGAACAAGGAGACTAATTATCATGGAGAAAGTAACAACAAGCAATGCACCCGCAGCAATCGGCCCATATTCACAGGCTATGAAGGTTGGAAACCTCGTTTTCTGTTCCGGCCAGATTCCAGTAGATCCCGCCACAGGCAACGTACCCGAAACCATAGCTGAACAGGCAGAGCAGAGCTGCAAGAACATCAAGGGCCTCGTAGAAGCTGCCGGAAGCTCAATGGACAAGGTAGTAAAAACCACCTGCTTCCTCAGCGACATCAACGACTTCGCCGCCTTCAACGAAGTCTACGCAAAATACTTCACTTCAAACCCCGCCAGATCCTGCGTCGCCGTAAAGGACATCCCAAAGGGTGTTAAGTGTGAAATTGAGGCAATTGCAGAACTCTAATTCAAAATTCTCTTGCTGCCCTTTAGTGGCGGCATTTTATATTTTAGGCTTATCAATGTGTAAAGAAAATGCAGGGGATGTGCGGCTAGGCTTGCGAGTTGAAAGAACATCCTCTCGGTCATGTACGATCAGTATGCACACACCTGTGCATACTGGGCGAACATGACCGAGAGGATGTACTTTCAATCTCGTGGGCCGTCGCGCATCCCCTGCATTTTCTGACCCATTCCACCACCTTACGAATTTAAAAAAATGGATTACAACCGCCTTACACTCTGTAGCGTAGCTTGCTCAAATGGTCGCAATATATTGCGGATAAAGCCCGAAAATGCTATTATTTATTTATAAATTTTTTATAATATGGGGGCAACTATGAGCTGTATACGTGAAGAACTTGAAGAACTTGAGCGGATCGCATTGTCACCCTATGCAGCCCTGTCAGCCGAGTCCTCAGGCCGTGATACATACGAAGATCCGGATGACATCCGCCCCTGCTACGAACGTGACAGAGACCGGATCATACATTGCAAAGCCTTCAGAAGACTTAAACACAAAACACAGGTATTTATCGCTCCCGAAGGAGACCATTACCGCACCAGACTTACCCATACCCTGGAGGTAAGTCAGATTGCCCGTACCTTTGGAAAAGCCTTAAGACTCAACGAAGACCTCATTGAAGCCATCGCACTGGGACATGATCTCGGTCATACTCCCTTTGGTCACAGCGGAGAACGGATCCTTAATGAGCTTTGCCACAAAGGTTTCTCTCATGTTGAACAGAGTGTACGTGTTGTTGAAGTGATTGAAAAAGGCGGCAAGGGGCTGAACCTCACAAAAGAAGTAAGGGATGGTATACTTAACCACCGCACCTCAGGTCACCCTCATACTCTTGAAGGACAGGCCGTTCGTTTTGCAGATAAGATCGCCTATATCAATCATGATACCGATGACTCCATACGTGCGGGACTTATAAAAGAAAGTGAGATCCCAAAGGAGATCACCGATGTTCTCGGACACTCCGTTAAAGAACGACTTAACACGCTCATTCATGATGTTATATACAGCTCAAAAGATAAAAATGAGCTCATAATGTCACCCAAAACAGAAAAGGCGATGCAGACACTACGTCAGTGGATGTTTGATCACGTGTATATAAGCGGAGAAGCCAGAAAAGAAGAGATCAAGGTTCACCGTATGATCAGTCTTCTTTTTAAATACTATATGGAGAATCCGGGATCCATGACCAATGAATACATGGGCATGCTCGAGAATGCTCTTTCCGCCATCAGTAAAGATGACCCTGATAAAGAAAACAAGATCCGGTTGGCACATGAGAGAAGTGTATGTGATTACATTGCCGGCATGACGGATGATTACTGTATATACAAGTTTAAAGAATATTTTGTCCCCATAGGATGGCAGAAATTCTAAGGAGATTAGTACCTTGCGTTATTCTGATGAAATACTTCAGGAACTCCGGTCACGGGCAGATATAGTTGACGTGGTCGGAAAGTACGTGAATTTAAAGAAAAAGGGAGCCAATTACTTTGGGCTGTGCCCATTCCACGGCGAAAAAACTCCATCCTTTTCCGTTAACCCCAGGATGCAGATATTTCACTGCTTCGGCTGCGGTAAGGGCGGAGATGTGATCCGATTCACCATGGAATACGAGAACCTTACTTTTCCCGAGGCTATCCGAAAAGTAGCGGATGATGTAGGCTATAAGCTTCCCGAGATAAATCAGTCGGAGGAAGAAAAAAAGGAAAATGACCTCAGGGTTCAGCTCCTTGACATAAATAAAAAGGCTGCGGTTTATTTTTATAACGCTCTGAGAGACAAAAAAGGCCAGATCGGCATGAACTATTTTAAGAAGCGTGAGCTCAGTGATGAGACCTTACGGCTTTGGGGGCTCGGCTATGCGGATCAGACCAGAGACGGACTCTATCAGTACCTTAAGTCCGCAGGATATTCCGAGGATTTACTCCATCAGTCCGGACTTATTAATTACTCGGAAAAAGGAATCTATGACAAGTTCTTTAACCGTGTCATGTTCCCTATCATGGATGCCAATAACAGGGTTATAGGTTTCGGAGGCCGTGTTCTCGGTGACGGAGAACCGAAATACCTGAACAGTCCCGAGACAAAGCTCTTTGAAAAATCAAGAAACCTTTTCGGTCTGTGTTACGCGAAGAAATCCAGAAAGAAGTATTTCATTCTTTGTGAAGGCTATATGGACGTTATCCAGATGCATCAGGCAGGCTTTACCAATGCCGTTGCCTCTCTGGGAACCGCACTTACCGACCAGCAGTGCCGCCTTATAAAGCGATATGTGGATGATGTTATATTAACCTATGACTCGGACGGTGCCGGTATCAATGCAGCCAAAAGAGCCATGCCAATGCTTCGGGCCGTAGGCATTAACACAAGAGTCATAAACCTGAAGCCCTACAAGGATCCTGATGAGTTTATAAAGGCAATGGGCGTTGAAGCATTTCAGGATCGCATAGACAATGCGAAAAACAGTTTCCTGTGGCTCATAGATGTAATAAAGCAGGATTACGATCTTTCCGATCCTGCCGGAATGACACAGTACACCAATGAAGTAGCCTCAAAGCTTAGTGACATAAAAGAACCTATCGAAAGAGAAAACTATGTGAAGGCAGTTGCAAGAGAACAGCTTATCGACCTTGACAGTCTGAGAAAGCTTGTGAATAACATGAGCGATCTCAGGGAACGTCAGTCATCACCTCTTAATGAGAGGATATATACTCAGACAAACTTCACTCCAAAGGAGGACAAGGTTCGCAGGAAGGAAACGGCTCTGCAGAAATCAGAGAAGCAGCTTATAACCTGGCTTCAGGAAAAACCGGAGCTTATTCCTAAGGTACATGAGTTTATACTTCCGGAGGATATGAGTGATGAAATCATGGGAACGGTTCTCACCATGGTTTATAACGAAACTCCTGCCAATGAGATTCTTGACCGGTTCCGGGATTCCGATGAAGACTACGAGAGAGTGGCAGGCATGTTTAACGGAAATCTTCTTTCAGAGGATACCGACGAAAATGAATTTAAGCGGGGGCTTGAAGACATCATCAGAAACATTAAACTTACCTCACTTAATACGAAAATAGAAAACGAAACAGATCCGCACAGACTTACAGAGCTTTTCAAACAGCAGTCGGATCTTCAGAACCTTAAACTATAATGACCAATTTACCTGACAGACTTAAAAAAATCGTGGAGCTGGTTCCGGATTCAGAAACCGTGGCGGATATAGGCTGTGATCATGCTTATGTTTCCATCGAGCTGGTTTTAAAGGAGAAGGCCAGAAGGGCTCTCGCCTGTGACATCAATGAGGGACCGCTCAGTTCCGCAAAAAGCAACATTATAAACGCCGGTCTTGCAGACAAAATAGAAACACGACTAAGTGACGGATTAAAAGAGGTTTTGCCTCACGAAGCAGACACCGTAGTCATTGCCGGTATGGGCGGACTTCTGATGGAAAAGATCCTTCAGGACCGCCTTCATGATTTTGATACTTTTATTCTTTCACCTCAGTCGGACATAGAACATTTCCGGCACTTTCTCATAGATAACCACATGATCATCAAAGACGAGGCGATGCTCATGGAGGATGGGAAATATTATACAGTGATGACTGTTATTTCACCTGATAGTTCCTTGGAAGAAGAACCATCAGCCGAAGACTTCTATAAAAACGAAGAAGACTTCATCTATGGAGGAATTTTGCTGCATAGGAAGGATGAAACACTTCATAAGTTTCTTCTGAAAGAGAAGAACCGATTTGAAAGCATCCTTCAGAAAACGCAGAATGATTCAATAAAAGAAGCACATAAACACTGTTTAAAAGCATTGGAGGGGTACTTATGTTAACAGTAGGGGATATTGCAGACAGACTTGACCTTTTGGCACCACCGGCTTCAGCCTGCGAATGGGATAATCCCGGACTTCTTGTGGGCAGAAGAGACAAAGAGGTTTTCAGAGTATGTGTTGCACTGGACGCAACCATGGATGTAATCAGTGAAGCCATTGAATCCGGCTGCGACATGATTGTAACTCACCACCCGATCATTTTTAAAGGAATCAAATGCATAAATGACAGCTCGGCTCTTGGAATCAAGCTCATGGATCTGATTCATAACGATGTAGCTGTTTATTCTATGCATACAAACTATGACAGCTGTCCCGGAGGCATGGGAGACATAGTATGCGAGACACTTGGCTTCGAGAAATCCAAGATCATGGACCCCACAGGATATGTTCCCGTGGGTAACGAAAACGGAACCCCGGAAGGTCTCAGCATTTCTGCCCCGGAGCTCGTAACTGATAATTCCGGAAATACTGTCGAAATAAAAGAATATGGCATCGGATTTGTTGCAAAGCTTCCCAATGTCATGACCTGTGATGAACTGGCTCAGCTTGTGAAGGAAAAATTTGACCTTCCGTTTGTAAGCTTTTATGACGCAGGGGCACCAATTAAAACTATCGCCTGCTGTCCGGGTTCAGGCAGAAGCGAGCTTAAAGAAGTATTGTCTCTTCATGTTGATGCATTTATAAGCGGTGATATGGGGCATCATGAAGGAATCGATCTTAACGAAGAAGGTGTAAGTCTCATCGATGCCGGACACTATGGTCTGGAGCACATCTTTGTTGAGCATATCGGAAATTTCCTCAGAGACAGTTTTCCTGAGGCTGACATCGTCAAGGACTACTACCGTTTTCCGGCCAAGGCCCTGTGATTTTTCATAGTCTCCGCTTATTGATCCGGATTTCATGAGAGCGATATACTTCACATCTTAAAAACAACTATAGAAAAAACTATCCCAGGATTTCCCGCAGCTTTCCGGGGAATCCTGTTTTTGAAAAAAAGTCCAACAGCTGTTTACGAACGGAGTTTATTATGATCATTACATTAAACGGAGATAACTATGAGTTCCCGGAGGGCACAACCTTTCTTGATATGGCAAAAGAATTCCAGTCACTTTACAAGGAAGATATCTTACTTGCCAGATTTAACAGCGTATTATATGAGCTTTTTAACCCCTGTAAGGAAGACGGGAATATACAATTCATAACCGGACGGTCAAAGATAGGCCAGATGACCTATGAGCGTTCAGCCATCTTCATGATGCTGAAGGCTTTCTATAAGCTGTGTTCCGACGTAAAAGGTTTTGAAGTTATAGTAGACTATACCCTGGGACGTGGATACTACTGTCACCTGAACGGAGGCGTGGAAATCACGCCTGAGCTTCTGAAAAAGGTCAAGGATCAGATGGACGTTTATCACGAGATGAATATCCCCATCACAAAAAGCTCCATGAGAACCAACGAAGCCAGGGATTTTTTCCGTAAGGTCGGAATGCACAGTAAAGAAAAGCTTTTCCGTTTCCGTATGACTGCCAATGTTAATGTTTATGACATGGACGGCTTCAGGGATTACTTCTATGGATATATGGTTCCGAGTACAGGCTATATAAAGTCCTATGATCTTATACAGTACGGTGAAGGATTTGTATTGCTCCTTCCATCCCGTCAGGAACCTGATAAGGTAACGGATTTTGTCCCCTTTGATAAGCTCTATAACGTTCAGCAGACCTCCTCAAAGTGGGCAAAAAAAATCGGCTGCTCCTGTATCGGATCACTGAATGAAATGGTAGTGGACGGTCACTCCGATGACCTCATCCTCATGCAGGAGGCACTGTTCGAGAAAACCATCGGCAACATCGCCATGGACATAGAAGAGAAGAAGAAAAAAGTGGTTATGATCGCGGGCCCCTCAAGCTCCGGAAAAACCACTTTTTCAAGACGCTTAAGCATTCAGCTGAGAGCTTTGGGTCTCAACCCTCATCCTATTTCCGTTGATAATTATTTCCGGGATCGCGAACTTGCTCCCCTGGATGAAAACGGCAAGAAGGATTTCGAATCCATAAAGTGTGTGGATGTTGAGCTTTTCAACAATGATATGCTGAAACTTCTGGAGGGAGAAACCATCCAGCTCCCGAGGTACAATTTCTTCACCGGAAAGAGAGAATACAAGGGTGATTTCTGCAGATTAAAACCAAATGACGTTCTGGTCATCGAAGGCATCCATTGCCTGAACGATGAAATGTCCTATGCTTTATCAAAAGACGCTAAATACCGCATATATATCTCAGCCCTGACCCAGGTCAATGTTGACAGCCACAACCGCATCCCGACAACAGACGGTCGTCTCCTGAGACGTATAGTCCGTGATAATCGAACCAGAGGCTATAAAGCCAAGGATACCATCGCCATGTGGGAAAACGTGCGAAGAGGAGAGAACATGAACATCTTCCCCTATCAGGAAAGCGCAGATGTCATGGTTAATTCCAGCATGATCTACGAGCTCCCGGTACTGAAGATCTTCGCAGCCCCCTTACTCTTCCAGATAAAACCCACCGATCCAGAATACCAGGAAGCCAAGCGCCTCCTGAAATTCCTGGACTACATCCTCCCCATCAGCCCCGAGTTAATACCCCAGAATTCAATTATTCGCGAATTCATCGGTGGCAGTTGCTTAGACGTAGGATAACCAATACGTATATTGGAAAAAATGCAAGGGATCAGGCTAGCCAATACGTATATTGGAAAAAATGCAAGTGATGTGTGGCTAGGCTTGCGAGTTGAAAGAACATCCTGCTCGAAATGTACGAACCAGATGCACATAGTGCAGCTGGGGCGAACATTTCGAGCAGGATGTCCTTTCAATCTCGTGGGCCGCCACGCATCACTTGCATTTTTTCCTCGCCACCTATCCCTTGCATTTTTTCCTTGCAATGTAAACCATTTAATAGTACACTCTAGTCTCGAGTATCGGATGTGGTCGCTGCCAGTATAAGGGAAACCGGCTGGGAGAGGAAAGTCCGGGCTTCACAGAGCAGGATGCCTGCTAACGGCAGGTTGCGGTGACGCACAGGAAAGTGTAACAGAGAGTAGACCGCCGGTTTCGACCGGTAAGGGTGAAAGGGCAGTGTAAGAGACTACCGCACAACTGGTAACAGCTGTGGCATTATAAACCCCATCTGAAGAAAGACCAAACAGGAAACATATGGCTGCTCGTCAGTTTCCGGGTAGGTTGATTGAGACGTATGGCAACATACGCCCTAGATAGATGACCACTTGATACATAACCCGGCTTATTACGATACTCGATTGTTTTAGACAGTTAAAGAGGATGTGAAAATGAGAGATCATTTCCACATCCTCTTTTTGATGTACAAAAAACACAAAAATCACTTAACCTTTTATAGATACTTTGAAGAAAGCATTAAATAAGAAATGGATTCATATGGAAATTAAGAATAATAAATGAACTCAAACTCATAGAATCAGAGTTTTTTGCCGAATAGACATTAAAATATACCGAATAGGCGAGAATCATTGTTCCGATAATACATTAATGGTACAGTTAATCTATCAAAAAAACGTGAACAAAAGGAATTAGAAAGATTCCTAAAAAATTTCGACTAAGACAGGAGGATAAGAAAATGTCAGAGAATAAGAACATGGAACTTAATGATAAGATGATGGCGAATGCTACGGGTGGTAATGCTGAAGAAAAAGGACGTACTGCAATAGGAACAGTAGTTGGCCCTGGTGTTTCAGGAGATCCGACGATTTACAGGGTACATGCGGATGACGGGCGAGATATAAGCGCTCACTATTGGGCAATCGGAAAGCTGCTGGAGCCGGGTACAAGGGTAAAAGTTGAACTAATAGGACAAGCCAAATGGGAGATTATTCAATTCCTTTGATGAGAAGAACAACATAACAAGGAGGAAACAGATATGTCAGAGAATAAGAACATGGAACTTAATGATGATATGAAAGTATGCTGATTCCTTCATAATAATCAATTCAATGTCACGTTAAAAGGAGCCTCTTTAAAAAGGAGACTCCTTACTTTTTAATTCCTTTTGCAAAGGTAAAGGCTTATATCATGAAAAAAAAACATAGTTATTAAACAAAAGAATAATGTCGATTATAGAGTCAAAGCTTATTATGCACTTTTTCAATAGAATTATATTAATATTTCCGTATTTTATCCTTAGATTAAATCTCTCAATACGAGGTACTGCCTGATGGAAAACAAAACCATATTCCGAGATAAATCCATAGAACGGATATCCTCACCGGATCAGCTTAATGACTACATTAAACTGGCAAACCCCGGTGTCTGGTTTATCCTTCTGGCCATACATATCCTGCTTGCCGGAGCCTGCATCTTCGGCACTGTAGGGCATATCGACTCATATGTTCCCGGAGTAATGATTTCAGAAGACAACCATGCCGTATGCCTCGTTAAAAAGGAATTCGAAAACCGTTTCTCCGGAGATATGTTTATAAGATCAAACGGCAAAGAATATAAAGTATCCCTTAGTGATGCAAAGCCCATAGCTCTCACTCCCGATTTTGATTCCTACGCGCTTTTTACCGGAAACATGCAGATAGGCGAGTGGGTATATGAGGTTACTGTTGACGGGGAGATCGCTGAAGGCATTTACGAAGTGCAGCTTGTAACCGAAAAGATCTCACCACTTTCATTTTTATTCGGTAAGCAATGAAACATACTAAACTTAAACAACCTACACAGGGAAAGGTGGCAAAGGTACCTTTTATCATGCAGCTTGAAATGCTTGAATGCGGAGCTGCCTGCCTTGCCATGATCCTGGCTTACTATGACAAGTGGATACCACTTCCTCAGGTACGTCGTGACTGCGGAGTGTCAAGAGACGGTTCCAATGCACTAAACGTTATGAAGGCTGCAAGGAATTACGGGCTTAATGCCACCGGCTACAGATATGAGCCTGATTACCTTCGTGACAACGGAACTTTCCCCTGCATTGCCCATTGGGGTTTCAATCACTTTGTAGTGGTAAACGGATTCAAAAATGGAAAGGTATCTTTAAATGACCCCGCAAAAGGAACAATACTTGTTTCCATGGAAGAGTTCGATGAGAATTTCACCGGGTTATGCATACTCTTTTCCCCATCAGAAACATTTGAACCCGGCGGAAAACAACGATCCACCCTTGATTTTGCAAGAAGCAGACTGACAGGCTGCGGCATTGCCATCGCCTTCGTTGTGCTTACAAACATCATATATTCCCTGATCGGAGTTATAAACCCGGTTTTTTCAAGGATCTTCATGGATCGGCTTCTGACAGGAAAGGATCCCGGGTGGCACATTCCATTTATCCTTGTTATGTCAGTGTTTGCAATCATACAGATAGTGTCACAGCTCATACGAACAGTTTATTCCCTTCGTATAAACGGTAAAATGGCAGTTCAGGGCACTACCTCCTACATGTGGAAGGTTCTTAATCTGCCCATGGATTTCTTCTCTCAACGATATGCAGGCGATATACTTCAGCGAAGGATGGGTAATGCATCCATTTCGAATTCATTGATAAACACCTTTGCGCCGCTATTCCTTAATGCATTCATGATGGTTTTCTACCTTGTGGTAATGCTTAAGAACAGCGTGCTGCTCACGATGATCGGTATATCATCCATTGTTATAAATATGCTGATAGCCCGTATCATATCCAGGTACAGGGTGAACATCTCAAGGATACAGATGCGAGATGCAGGAAAGCTGGCAAGCTCCACTACAGCAGGCATAGAGATGATCGAAACCATTAAATCCAGCGGTGCAGAAAACGGATACTTCCAAAAGTGGGCCGGCTACCAGGCAAGCGTCAACACCCAGAAGGTTCGATTTGCAAAGCTTAATCAATATCTGGGAATCCTTCCCGGAGTGGTATCTGCCGTGACCAATACCCTGGTACTGTCAATGGGCGTCCTTCTGGTGATACAGGGTAAATTTACTCTTGGTATGGTCACCGCCTTTCAGGGATTTCTCAGTTCCTTCTCGGCTCCTGCGGAAACCTTTATCTCCACAGGGCAGACCTTACAGGAGTTAAGGACTGAGATGGAACGTATAGAAGATGTTATGGAATACCCCGAGGATAAAAACGGTGCTTCAAAATCAACCGTAAAAGCCGAAGTATACAATAAACTCAGCGGTGATATAGAGATGCGTAATGTCACCTTCGGATATTCAAGGCTTGCGGAGCCGCTGATTAAAGACTTTTCATTAAAGCTATCACCCGGAATGAGGATTGCCTTCGTTGGTGAGAGTGGCTGCGGAAAGTCAACATTGGCAAAGATACTTTCCGGTCTGTATGATCCCTGGGAAGGCGAGATCCTGTATGACGGAACTCCCCTTAAAAAAATCGATAAAGACGTGTTCAAGGGTTCCCTTGCGGTAGTGGATCAGGACATCATCATGTTTGAAGATACGATTTCCGCAAATATCAGAATGTGGGACAGTACCATCAAGGATTTCGAAGTGATCATGGCTGCCAGGGACGCTCAAATCCATAAGGATATAATCGCAAGAGAAAACGGCTATGATTATAAAATGAGTGAAGGCGGAAAAGACTTCTCGGGAGGTCAAAGGCAGCGCATGGAGATTGCCCGGGTTCTTGCCCAGGATCCAACCATCATAGTTCTTGACGAGGCCACCTCAGCCCTGGATGCAAAAACAGAATATGATGTTGTGAAGGCCATAAAGGACAGAGGCATTACCTCCATAGTTATAGCCCACAGGCTGTCCACCATAAGAGATTGTGACGAAATAATCGTACTCAAAAACGGAGAAGTAGTGGACAGAGGAACCCACGATGAACTTTTCAAAAACAGCGACTATTACAGAGAATTAGTACAAAGCGAGTAAGATATATGGGTTGGTTTGATGATCAGATAAAACAGAGAAAACAAAAAGATGCTCAGGCTTTTGATCGCGCCTTCCGAAACATCGCAGGAGCTGTTACAGGTATAAAGTACAGAGCATCCACGGAGGAGGAATCCGACGTAGAAGACAGTGCGATAAACGATATCCTTCAGCACCTTCATATCCCTAAGAAAGAGCTGCCCGAAAATCTGTTTTCCATTGAGGATAAGCTTGATTATGCTCTGCATCCTCATGGGGTTATGCACAGGGCGGTGAATCTTACCCCCGGGTGGAGCAAGGATGCCTACGGGCTGATGCTGGGATTTAAGAAGAAGGATAATTACCCTGTCGTACTTATCCCTTATGGCCTGAGCAGCTATAAATATTACGATGATACCTCTGATAAATACCGGATTGTCACAAAGAAAACCGAAGCTATGTTTTCCCAAAGGGCTTACGCCTTTTATAAACCCTTCCCGCTTAAAAAGCTTTCCTTACTGGAGCTTTCAAAATATATCCTTGGTGTCATCGATATTTCAGATTATGTGATGGTATTCCTGACCACACTGGCATTGACTCTTGTGGGGCTTCTTACTCCCAGGATCAACCTTTTTCTTTTTCGTAATGTCATAGACAACGGAAAGATATCACTTCTTGTGACAACTGCAATGTTTCTTTTATGTGTGTCCTGGAGTACCCTTATTTTCAGTGCGGCAAGAAATCTCATTTCCACAAGGATAGATACCAAAATGAGTATCTGTGTTGAAGCAGCTACCATGATGAGAGTGTTGTCATTACCGGCAGACTTCTTTAAGAAGTTTAGTTCCGGCGATCTTGCAGCAAGAGCAAATCATGTTAACTCATTATGTTCCACGCTGGTTTCTGTGGTGCTGAACACGGGCTTAACTTCGGTATTCTCCTTGGTCTACATATTTGAGATTTTTGCCTTTGCACCGGGACTTGTGATACCGGCTCTTTCCATCATTATCATCACAGTGGGTTTTTCAGTTATATCATCTCTGGTACAGATGCGGATAACCAAAAAACAGATGCTGCTTAGTTCTCAGGAAAATGGTATGAGCTATGCGGTAGTTTCGGGAATCCAGAAGGTTAAGCTTACCGGCGCAGAGAAGCGTGTTTTTGCAAGATGGGGAGACCTTTATTCAAAAAATGCCGAGCTTCTCTATAATCCGCCTTTGTTCATAAAGCTAAACGGAGTTATAAGTATTGCCATAACCCTTATCGGTACCATTGTGATTTACAATCAGGCTATAGTTAACCATGTGTCCCCTGCTGAATACTACGCTTTTAATACAGCCTACGGAATGGTCTTCGGAGCCTTTATGGCACTTTTCAGCGTAGCGATAACGGCCGCAAACATTAAACCTACCCTGGAGATGGCTGAGCCGATACTTAAGGCGGAACCTGAGATTTCCGGAAATAAGGAAAACCTGTCAAGACTATCCGGAATGATAGAAATCGTAAACCTCAGCTTCAAGTACACTGAAAACTCACCGATTATCATTGACAACCTTTCCCTGAAGATAAACCCGGGACAGTATGTTGCCATAGTGGGAAAGACCGGATGCGGAAAATCCACACTGGTGAGACTTCTCATAGGTTTTGAAACACCAACAAAAGGAAACATATTCTATGACGGAAAGGATCTATCTACTGTGGATCTTAAGTCCCTCAGAAAGCATATCGGGGTTGTTACTCAGAACGGAAAGCTGTTTTCCGGCGATATATACTCCAATATCGTGATTTCGGCTCCTCAGCTTACTCTTGATGAGGCCTGGGAAGCTGCAAAGATCGCAGGCATCGACGAAGACATACGCCGTATGCCTATGGGTATGAACACACTTATTTCAGAAGGCAGCGGAGGCATTTCGGGAGGGCAGCGGCAGAGACTTATGATAGCGAGAGCCGTGGCACCGAAGCCGAAGATACTTATTTTTGACGAAGCAACCTCAGCTCTCGACAACATTACCCAGAAAAAGGTAGCCAATGCTCTCGACCGGATGAATTGCACCAGGATCGTCATTGCCCACAGACTCTCAACCATAAAACAATGCGACAGAATTCTGGTATTCGACGGAGGTCATATTGTTGAAGACGGAACCTATGATGAGCTTATAGCACTGAATGGTTATTTTGCAGATCTGGTTTCCCGTCAGAGACTGGATAAGTAAAACCTGTATTGGAAGTACCCCTTAAACTTCAGACACTGCAATGACCGAATAGACATGAAAAACAGCCGAATAGACATGAAATATTGTAGGGTCAACCTATACATGGTAAAGTCGAATCATGAAGAAACGGAATCTTCGAATGATTCTATAGAACAGCCGGTAAAATTCTAATAGCCAATTGGATCTGCATCTGTATGTCAGAGCTAAACAGCAAAAAACATGCATTTATAGATGAGGAGGAAATCAAAATGTCAGAAAATAAGAATATGGAACTCAATGATGAGTTGATGGAAAACGTAACAGGCGGCGAAGGAGAGAGCAGGGTACGTAAAGAACCCGGAACAGTAATAGGGCCTTATGATGAGTCACGGAATACATATAGAGTAAAGCGTGATCAAGGTCCTGAAGCTATTGCTTCATACGATAGAGTTGGCCCACTGCTCAAACCCGGAACCAGAGTAATGATCGCTCTTGTAGGTATGGGCAAGTGGGAAATTGCTGAATTTATCTGATAGAAGGAAATACCATGAACAATGAAAAGAACATACAGCTTTCGGATGAAATGCTGATGGGTGCCAATGGAGGGCTTTCTATAGACCGACAAAAAGACCCTGAATATGATGCCATGGGGACCATAGTAATGCATCTTGGCGGCAGGCTTTATCAGGTACGCTTCAGTGACGGTGCAGAACTGGTTGCCAACAGTCAGACGGACGATATACTACCCGCAAACTTAAAAGTAGGTCTTTATGCTGTTACAGGCGGCTGGATACTGCAGGTTCCGGGAAAACACTGATTAAACCGACATCCTATGGGATCCTTGTGGATAAGACTCTGTTTTTCAGAGATAACCCGTGAATTACCTACGTTTATTGATGAGGTGAAAAAATGAAAGACAAGAAAAAATCAAAAATCATTGCAGCTATAGCCATGATATCAGTTTTTGTCATGATTGCATGGGGAACCGTTGCCGGATCCTACCAGCATGCCTGGCTTGCAGTTTTTGCAGGCGGAATAGCCATGACCATAGTTTCAATGTTTTACAAAGACGGAAGCAGCAATAGTGATAAAAACGACACCAATTGAAGGATTTAAAAAATGTCCGACTTACCAGATATTAAGCTCATTATCGATGAAGCATTTGAGAAACTGACTGTCATAATAAAAAACAGGGAAAATAATGAAGATGTCGAAGGCGTAATAAACGCTATCCAGAACTATGCCAATAATCAGAAACCTATGATTCAGGCATATTTCAAGGGTAGCGTTGTTATGCTGCCACAGAGGAAGATATTCCGAATCTACATCGTTAACAGAAAGATCCTGATCCAGACCTCAGAAAGACTATATGAAGTCCGAAAGAATCTCCGAGACCTCGAAGAACTGCTGGATTCGGAAAGCTTTATACGTATTTCACAGTCAGAGATTCTGAATATAAAAAGGGTTAAGAATTTTGATTTTTCTTCCACCGGAACTATAGAGGTGGAACTTGAAAACGGAGAAAAAACCTACGTTTCAAGAAGAAGAGTAAAGGAAATCAAAGCTGCTCTTTCAAAGGCAGTCATTTAAATCAACATTTATAGATGAGCCGGATAGATCTGCATCTGTATGTCAGAGATAAACAACAGAAAACATACATTTATAGAGCTGGTTAGATTGACATCTGTGTGTCAGAGATAAACGGCGGAAAACATGCATTTATAGATGAGGAGGAGGTCAGTCATGAACATCAAAACAAAATTTATAATACGGGCTCTGGTTGGTTTCTCTCTCGGAATTTCGATCGGTGCCATCACCTATGTTATCTTTACAAGTGAAACCGAACCACTTAACAAAAGATTTCTTCTGATGCAGCTGTTTGGTTCAGGCTTATATGGTGCTATAGCAAACGGAGGAGCCATCGTATATGACTTTGAATCCTGGAGCCTCGGAAGAGCCACGCTCACACATTATTTGGTAACATTTGTCTCCATGTTTATCACAAGTAAGATTCTGGGATGGTTCCCACAGGGAATTCTGTTCTGGGTATTTTTAGCCTTTTCTATAGTATATCTGGCCATTTGGCTGACAGAATACTATCTCTGGAAGAAGGAGATAGCAAAAATCAACGGACAACTGGAACTCGTAAAATTCAGTTCCAATATACCGACATAGCCACACAGTTACTGTGAAAAACAAAAAAAATCCAGTAGTTTGACCAAATAGACAGGAAAAACGACCGAATAGACAGGAATTATTGTAACCAAAATCCAGCCATGGTACAGTCAACTCATAAAGAAACGGAGCCGGGAATCGAAGGAAGATTCCAAGGAACAATAAAAATCTCGAGGAGGATTTATCATGAGAGTCACTACAACTACAACCCGTCGGAATAGCGGCCCTTTGGGAGGACTATTTGGATCTGTCATCATGGTGATACTTGGAATAATATTTATCTTTGCATCATCCTTTATAACAAAACAAAATGCCGCATTAAAAGAGCGCTGCACAACTCAGGTACAGGCAACAGTAACCGGTTTTGCAAGATCGGAAAGCTCTGAAAAAGGAAGTTCGAATTCATCCTCAGTAACACCGGTATTTGAATATGATTTAAACGGAAAGACCTATTCATCTAACGCAACCACCTACAGCAGTACTTTTAAGGATACTTTCAGGGTAGGAAGTCAATACACTATATATGTAGATCCTAACGATCCTATGGAGCTGTATTCAGAAGAAATCTCCAAATCAGACGGAACCATCCTGAAAATATTAAGGTGGGGCGGAGTTGGTCTAATTGTTTTTGGAATCATATCATTTATGATTTCTCTGGCAGTGGTGATTGCAATAGGAGGAGCTATAGGTCTGGCACTTATGGAATTATTCAAGAAGAAAGATCAGCAGAGTTAATCCACCTCTTTAAAAAAATCCAAAGTTTTAGAAAAAGCATTAATCATCATCTTTTAACATAGGCTTCTGAAAAGCCTGTTACAAACCAGGAGGAACAACATGAACAAAAAAGCGTTATATTCACTTATGATAGCAGCCTGCTCAGCAGCCCTTCTTTCCGGATGTGGTGAAGTTCAGAAAACCACTGCTGAATCAAAGTCTGCAGAGACAGTTGTGGAAACCACAGTTCAAGAGACCACTGAAGCAGCAAAGGCAGATACATTAGCCGAAACAACAGAAGCTGTCAAGGAAGAGACTTCCGTAGCTGAAGAAGAAAACGTCAGCTCTGTTGTTTTGCAGGAAATATTCAAAGACGCCCAGTACATGGAGATCGGAACTACCGGATATTTCATCAAGGTTCCCAAGAGCTACTATCAGGGCGATGTAAAGGATAATGAGCGCAAGGATGACATGATAGCCTACTACAAGAGTGATGAATTCCTTATGGATTTCGATGTATATCAATTCCCTAATGAAGGAAGAGACCTTTACGCTTATACCGAGACAGAGGCAAAACAGTACAATGCTGACGGAATCACCGAAGTCACCATAAATGATACCGAACTCGGACTATATTTCTCAAAAGAGAAGTACGAAGGTGAAAAAGAATATATAGTAGCAAACTACATTTTCGTTTCCGGTAATGATTTCGGAGAGCTATCCTTCTGGCAGGACGGCGATGAAGCTGAGGAGCTTACGAAAGCTATTATCAACAGTATCACTACAACACCTGAAAAAGCATCTCAGGAAGTTCAGGCTCAGGGTGACACTCCTGACTACTCCTTCCTTATGTCAGAAGAGTACCAGAAGATGGTACAGGCAATGATTGCTGAGAAGGTTGCCAACACAAAACTCACTCTGGATAAGAAGGATTCCTCTGAAGACGTAAATTCTTTAGAAGACGGTCACTTCGTTACAAAGGATGAGGTTCAGTGCCGTGAAGTAAAAATCAAGTATGGAGATGGTGCTACCGGAGAAAGGATGTATTGGTTTGGAATCTACCTCTATAATGAGACCGGTGAAGAGAAAGCCTTCGACGCCGCAAAGTTTATGATTGAAACCAAAAGCGGTCAGCTGGTATATCCTTGCCTCATGGATGATGATGGTCTTGTAACCGTAAAGAGCGATACTCAGACATCCCACTCATTCACCCTTGTGGACACAAAGGATCTTGCACCTGAAGAAGAGGCAAGTATTTACTACGATGGAGTACTCATAAGCACAGTAAAGGTATCACCGTGATTGAAATCAGGCTTACGATCAAAAACATAGTGGAAATGTCTGAACCGTGACCGAACAGACATTAAAACCTACCGAATAGACATTAAATATTGTACTTAAATTAATGCAATGTTATACTCGATTCAACAATTAAAAGACAGGAAGGCAATGAAAAACATAGTTTAGTTTTTAAATATAACTGCTGATTCCTGAAGGCGTACAAAACATGAAAGGAGTACTTTATGGAAGACAACAAGTTTACCGAGTTTATCAAGAAGCATCGCGGAGAAGTAGAGAAGATCAAGGCAAAGAATACCGCAATTTCTGATGAAGAGATGGCTAATGTTACCGGCGGTGTAGGCGGAGCTAATGAAGCAACCTGCCCTCAGTGCGGAACACCTATGAACGTTGTTAACGCAAATGGCGAGTATGGTGATAAAACCTGGGTATGTCCTTCCTGCAATACATATCAGTGCATGTCTGATGCAGAATATATTGAACTGTTAAAGGTTCTTGAGTCTACAGGTATGACACAGGGAATGGTTTATCCTGTATGGTGGAATCAGATTCCAAAATAATGGTTTACTCCAGAAAAGAAAAGGGACGTGTGACGGCTCACTCGATTGATATCACATCCCGCGCAGATTGTTCGTCTAATTCGTACTAACGTACGCCCTAGCCGTACAATCTGCGCGGGATGTGCTCTCAACTCGCAAGCCTGGCCACACGTCCCTTTTATTTTCTTCAGTGTATATATTTACCTTTAAATCTGATTCAAATTATACAGTTCAGCACTGCTCAAGATCAAATCCAAAATATCTTGCAGCATTATTATAAGAAATGCCCTTGATGATTTCTTCCAGAGCCTTCTTGTCATAAGGATACTCACCGTTCTCTACCCAGCTTCCTACAAGGTTGCAAAGAATACGACGGAAGTAGTCGTGACGTGTGTAGGAGAGGAATGAACGTGAGTCTGTAAGCATTCCGTTGAAGTTTCCGAGTGTTGACAGGTTAGCGTAGTTGATAAGCTGATCTGTCATACCCTGCTTGTGATCATTGAACCACCATGCAGCACCCTGAGTGATACGGTTCTGTGTCGGAGCCTTGCAGAAACATCCGCAGATTGTGTTAATGGTTGTGTTATCACAAGGATTCAGTGAGTAAAGGATGGTCTTTGGAATCTCATCTGTAGCTGAAAGTGCATTGAAGAATGCAGCAAGCTGATCAGCAGGAGCGTAGTTGTCAACAGCATCAAAACCTGTGTCAGCGCCAAGCTTGTTGTACATGTCAGCATTGTTATCACGTACACATCCGAAGTGGATCTGGAATACAAGGTCTCTCTTGTTGTACTCCTTTGCAAGGAACTGCATCTCGGCTGTTCTGTACTTTGCACATTCCTCCTGTGTTAATGTCTCGCCCTTAAGACCCTTCTTGAGAATCTCATCAACCTCTGCATCTGTAGCAGGAGCGTACATAACATAACGAAGAGCATGGTCTGTTACGATACATCCCATTGACTGGAAGAAATCAAGACGGTTCTTGAGAGCTTCCTTAAGTGATGCGAAATCCTTAACCTCGATACCTGATCTCTCAGAAAGCTTCTTCATATATGAAGGGAACTCAGGCTTCTCAATATTAGTAACCTTGTCAGGTCTCCATGCAGGAAGAACCTGAACATCAAAGGTAGGGTCATCCTTGATCTTCTGATGCCACTCAAGAGTATCAACAGGATCATCTGTTGTGCAGATAAGAGTAACATTGGAAGCCTTAATGATATTTCTTACAGACATTGACTTCTGGTGAAGCTTTTCATTGCAAAGATTCCAAACCTCCTCGGCTGTATCTCCGTTAAGGTAACCCTCATATCCGAAATACTTACGAAGCTCAAGGTGAGACCAGTGATAAAGAGGGTTTCCGATAAGCTTAGGCATGGTCTCTGCCCACTTCTGGAACTTCTCACGATCTGACTTGTCACCTGTGATATACTCCTCAGGAACACCGTTTGTTCTCATCTGTCTCCACTTGTAGTGATCGCCTCCAAGCCATACCTGGAAAATGTTATCAAACTGACGATCCTCAGCAATCTCCTGAGGATTGATGTGACAGTGATAGTCGAGAATAGGTGCATTCTCAGCATAATCATGATAAAGCTGCTTTGCTACATCTGTTGAAAGCAGGAAATCCTTATCCATAAATGGTTTCATTTTAAATTACCTCCATAAGTATAATACATTGTTTTCTTGTACCAGTTCGCCGGTGAACTATGGTGACAGGGTAAGTGTTCCAGCGGCTGAGCTGTTACGTTTTTTTATATTTAAACGTCGTGATATCCGACGTTAAAATCGTGTTGTTTCTCTGGTAACCAGTTTTGTCTTTACCTTTGTTTTCTTAGGTATGGAAACCGGTTCCGGATTGCCCTCCTCATCAAGAGGGGGATTAAGCAGCTTCATGATGAGCTTGCAGACTTTCGAGCAGGATTCCTCCAGTCTCGCGTCCACACTGGTAAGCTCCGGGTTCACCGCATTGGCAAGCTTTGAATTATTGAAGCTTATGATCTGAATGTCCTCCGGGATCCTGAGTCCTTTGTGAATAGCGAACTTAAGAGCACCTACACCGGTAGTGTCGGACGAGGAGATGACGGAATCGAAGGGTTCCTTTTCATATTCCCTGGTTAAAAGCTCCTCTATACCCTTATAACTCTTTTCACCCTTGACGATACGCACGGAATTCGCAGGAATACCACATTCCTTTGCGCCTTCTTTGATACCATCTATTTTCTTTGATCCTGAATAACTGTCACTGGAATAAACATAGATGGTTTTTCTTGCGCCTGATTCGTGAAGCCTGATAAAGGCATCCTTTGTTCCGCCCTTGTCATCACTGGCCACGGAGTAGACATTATCCGCATCAATGAATCCGTTCAGCATCATGACCGGATGTTCCTTTGCACCATCGATTATGTACTGATGGTCCTCAGGATTTTTCTCAACATATTTTGAACCGGCAAGTATAACCGCATCTACCTGACGTGATTTCAGAAGCTCAAAGCTTGCCTTCTTATTCTCAAGGTCGTAGCCGGTGCAGCACAGGATACTGTTATAACCGTTTCTCCTGAGATCGGTTTCGAGATAGTAGATGGCATTGGCAAGATATATATCGGAAGAGTCCGAACACATGATACCGATGGTTTTCATGGAACCTCGTCCCAAACCTCTTGCATAGGCATTGGGAGTGTATCCGTATTCATCTATAACATCCATTACTTTCTTTCTTGTTTTTTCTGAAACATTATCCGCCCCGTTTATGACACGGGACACAGAGGCGATGGACACGCCTGCTGCTTTTGATATGTCGTAAATATTCATAAAAATTTCCTTTTTGAATTGGTTAAATTGACCATACCCGCTGGCGCTCCGCCGGTCAGGTTCGGCGTTGATAGCCTCACCTGATCCCTTCGGGACAAGAGCAAAAGCTCTTGCCATATCGCTCGGACGTTTGCTGATGCAAAGTCCTCGCTGTAAACGCTTACATTTCTTCTTGATTATAACCATATCTTGATATAAAATCAATGCATTATAAAAAATTTGAGACATGTATTTTAAATAAAAAATAAAGGAGCCGATCATGAATTTTCCAAACCGTTCTTTTGACCTTGTTACCATGGGACAGCTTATGCTGAGACTTTCTCCTCCGGGAAATGAGCGTATCGCAAGAAGCGATGTCTTTGAAAAAAATGTAGGCGGAGCAGAGCTTAATGTTGCCGTCGGAGCATCCCTTCTGGGACTCCACACCGGTATCATTTCAAAGCTTCCGTCACACGACCTCGGTCAGTATATGAAGGGAACCATCCGTAGCTACGGTGTTTCCGATGATTTCTTCATATATGACGATTCACCGGAAGCGAGAGTAGCGGTTTACTTTTACGAGTACGGCGCATATCCGAGAAAGCCACAGGTAATCTACGACAGACGTAATTCCAGCTTTTTCTCATTAACTTCTGACGAAATTCCTCAGGAAGTTTATGAAAAAACCAAGTGTTTCCATACTTCAGGAATCACCCTTGCACTTTCACCGGAGATCAGAAAGACAACCATTGAGGCAATAAAAAAATTCAAGGAAAACGGAGCCCTTATTTCCTTTGATGTGAACTTCCGCGGCAACCTTTGGTCAGGAGACGAGGCAAGAGAAACTATTCTTGAAATCCTTCCTTACGTAGACATTTTCTTCTGCTCAGAGTCCACCGCAAAACTCACCTTCCTTAAAGAAGGTAGCTGCCGTGAGATGATCAAGAGCTTTACAAAGGACTATCCTATAAAGGCTGTATTTGCCACACAGAGAACAGTACATAGTCCGAAATCTCATTCTTTCGGCTCACTTGCTTACGATGCCGAAAAGGATGCTTATTTCGAGGAGCCGCCATACGAGAACATCGACGTTGTAGATCGTATCGGTTCCGGCGATTCCTACATTTCAGGCGCCCTGTACGGTCTCATCAGTTCCGGCGGCGATGTGAGAGAAGCAGTGAAATACGGTAACGCTACCTCCGCAATGAAGAACACCATCCCCGGCGACCTTCCTCAGAGCAATCTGAAGGAGATCAATGCTGTTATTGAGGACCATTACTCCACTGGATTCCACAGCGAAATGAATAGGTGACTGTGTTACCGTCAAGTGATGAAATGGCACAGAAATTGACTTAAAGTCTCAACGCTCCATAATAATCAGTGTGTTAGGATTGACCACATATTAGAATTAGCGTTTTTGAATCAATTCAATAGTAATAATCGATTGACTTCAAAACTCAATTTCTAAATATAGGGTCAAGGAAGAGCGTTTTTTACTATGACCTATATCTCAAAAAAAGAAATATAGGTCATGGATTAACATGATTCACCATGACTTATATTCAAAAAAACTGGTTATGAGTCATGTGAGAACCTGTTTCGCCATGACCTATATTCAAAAAAAATGCTTATGAGTCATGTGAGAACCTGTTTCGCCATGACCTATATTCAAAAAAACTGCTTATGAGTCATGGGAGAACCTGTTTCGCCATGACCTATATTCCTTGATGGACCATGGGGACGGAGTTAGTAATCAAAAAAAATGTTTGACATCAAAAGTTCAACGTGTTAAAGTACGTGTAAATTAATAAAACAAACCGATGACAGAGAGAAGTAGTTTATCTTTATCGTCACAGAGAGCCGCAGGTGGTGGGATTGCGGTACGGGCGGATAAGTGAATGGACTCTGGAGGGTGCTCAGAAAGACTTGAAGATCATGAGTCGAGTATGCGGCAACGGGTTCTGCACCGTTATCAGGCAGCACATATGCTGGTATGTGAAGAGTGACCTTTTTATTAAGGTAATATGAGTGGTACCACGGATTTATATATTCGCCTCATGTCGGGAGTGATCCTGACATGGGGCTTTTCTTTTTAGTCCGAAGGTTGGCAGGCTATCAATCCAAGTACGATGCCTGACCCCGGGGAGGACGATAAATCTGTATCACAATGGCGCTCCAGTAAACATCTTTTTACATTATGGAGGAAAATCAAATGAAAAAACAGTTAATCGCAGCATCTATGGCAGTTCTTATGGCAGCATCTCTTATGGGCTGCAGTTCAAACACAGCACCTGAGGCTACATCCGGAGCCGCAGCTTCTGAAGCAGCAGCCACTGATGCAGCTGGATCAGATACCTCAAAAGAAAATGCTGATGCAGACTCAGCTGATAAGAAAGATTTCAAAGTTGGTATCGTCCTTTTCATGGATCATCCGTCACTTAATCAGATCAAGGACAATGTTGCCTCTGAGCTTGACAAGCTTTCCGGAGATATGGGTGTAACCTTCAACTATGCAGACTACACCTTCAACGGTCAGGGAGATGCAACGGTTCTCAATCAGATCGCAAGTGAGCTTATATCTGATGAAGTTGACGTTATCATCCCAATCGCAACTCCTGCTGCACAGGTTGTACAGGCAGCTGTGGAAGATAAGGGTATTCCGGTTGTATTCTCAGCAGTTTCAGATCCTGTAACAGCAAAGCTGGTAAGCTCCATGGAAACTCCCGGCTCAAACATTACCGGCACCTCAGATGCACTTAATACAAATGCCATCATGGATCTCATGTTTGCAGTAAACCCGGAAACAGATTATGTAGGTCTTCTTTACTCAAATTCAGAGGATGCTTCAAAGCAGCCTATAGAGGATGCCAAGAAGTATCTTGACGATAAGGGCATCAAGTACATTGAAAAAACAGGAACAAAGACTGACGAGATTCAGGCGGCGGCAGATGCTCTTGTGGCAGAAGGCGTTGATGCGGTATTTACACCGACCGACAATACCATCCAGCAGGCTGAGCTTGGTATCTACGAGAAGTTCCAGGATGCAAAGATCGCTCACTACGCAGGTGCCGACAGCTTCGCTCTTAACGGTGCTTTCATGGGCTACGGAGTTGATTACTCATACCTCGGAGTTGCTACAGCTGATATGGTTGCCGATATTCTTGTAAACGGCAGTGATGTTGCAACAACTTCAGTTCAGACCTTCGATAACGGTATCGCAACCATAAACACAGATACCTGCGAGGTTCTCGGTCTCAACCTTGATGATGTAAAGAAAGCCATCGAGCCGCTTTGCACACAGATCGTGGAGACAAAGACAGAGAAGGAATTCTCAAAATAATGCTTCAGCCCTGAGCCGCTTCCTTTGACTTTCAGCGGTTTCATTCCGAAGTTTTTCAGTTATTCTCAAAACTGATTTTTTAACCTATAATCATAACAGCAATACACTCTCAAGCTTCCCGGGGAAACCGACCGGGAAGCACTTTGTTTTGTAACACTTATCCACAGGGACGGTTTTTACCTGTCTACCGGGGAAAGCTCTTGTAGGCGAGAACTTTCCCCGGTAGACAACCCCGGTGGTCGAAATTTCAGGAGGAAATTCCATTGACCGGATTTTTAACAGCAGGCATAGTCCGCACCGCGCTTGAGGTGGGACTTATCTATTCACTTGTTGCACTTTCACTTTTCATCAGCTACTCAATCCTTAACATCTGCGATCTTTCAACTGATGGATGCTACACCCTTGGCTGTGCAGTAGGCGCAATCATTACCATAGCAGGACACCCCTTCCTGGCGATCCCTGCGGCAATGCTGGCGGGCATCTGTTCCGGCTACGTAACGGCACTGCTTCAGACAAAATTCGGAGTTGAAAGCATTCTCGCCGGAATCATTGTAAACACAGGACTATACACGGTGAATCTGGCCGTCATGGGTTTCAGTTCCAATGTCTCCATCTTCGGAACAGACACCATTTTTTCTCTATTCAAGGGACTCAGTGACTCTGCCTTCTGGAAGGACTGGTCCGCACTTATTCTGCTGGCAGTTGTAGTTATACTGGTCTGCGCACTTATCAAATGGTTCCTGGGAACGACTCTCGGTCTTTCCATCCGTGCAACCGGCGACAGCCCTGCCATGGTGAGAGCTTCCTCCATCAACCCGATATTTACCATCACAGTGGGACTTTGCTTCTCAAATTCCCTTACCGGTCTCGCAGGCTGCCTCATCGGCCAGTACAACAAGACCTGTGACATTAACCTTGGTACAGGTATGGTAACCATAGCCCTTGCGTCTCTTGTCATCGGTGAAACCCTGTGTGGAAAAGGAAAGATGATAGTAAGGATACTTGGCATGGTCATCGGTTCCTGCCTGTATCGTTTCATTATTTCCATTGCCCTTCGTCTCAATGTTCCTACCGAGGCATTTAAGCTGGTATCGGCAGTTATCGTTGCCATCGCAATCGCGGCACCACGGGCGAAACAGCTTATTGCATTTAAACATAAGCAGCTCACTGCAATGCAGGAAAGAAAAGCTATGAGAGGAGGCAGGGCAGATGCTTAAGATCGAACATATCTTTAAGACCTTTAACACCGGAACAGTAAATGAAAAAAGAGCTCTGACAGACCTATGCCTCACTCTTGAGGATGGGGATTTTGCAACCATTATCGGTTCAAACGGTGCCGGAAAATCTACATTATTCAATGCCATCGCCGGCTCCTTTTACACCGATTCGGGTTTCATTGAGCTTGACGGAAAGGACATCACCTTCGAGCAGGAGCATGTGAGAAGCCGCTACATCGGACGCCTTTTCCAGGATCCTCTCATGGGTACAGCACCACACATGACCATAGAAGAGAACCTTTCCGTTGCATATCTCAGGGCCAATGAGCATAAGCGTGGTCTTTTCAGCCATGTATCAAAGGCAGAAAGAGAGAAGTTCAGACAGCAGCTTTCACTTCTTGATATGGGACTTGAGGATCGTATGGATCACCCTGTGGGACTTCTTTCCGGAGGACAGCGCCAGGCTCTGACACTTCTTATGGCTACCATGGTAACTCCAAAAATCCTTCTTCTTGACGAACACACCGCGGCTCTGGATCCTTCAACCGCAGCCAAGGTTCTGGAGCTTACCAAAAAGATAGTAGCAGAGAACCACATTACCTGCCTCATGGTAACTCACAACATGAACCAGGCTCTGGAGCTCGGCAACCGAACCCTGATGATGAACAGCGGAAACATTGTCTTCGATGTCAAGGGCGAAGAACGTGCTCACATGACCATCCAGAACCTCCTTGATAAGTTTGAGGAGCGCGCCGGAAAAGGTCTCAATAACGACAGAATATTACTATCAACAAAAGAAAGAGTTTGATCACAAACTCGATCGCTGATAAATCAATACAGCCGGGACGTATTTATGATCATGTCCCGGCTGTATTTTATCTGACAACGAAAAAAATCACTTCTTTTTTTATCGTTCGAATCGTGAATTTCTTTTATTTGGTATATAATTTCTTTATAGTTAGTTATTAAAACAGTGCAGCTATCGTGACAGTCGATAAAGAAATTCTTTTTATCAATGTCCATATTCACTAAACAAAAATGGTTTTGAAAACATCTTTCCAGAGAAAAAGAAAGGAGCGCATATGAGTAATTCTGTACTATCTTCCCTTATGTCCCAATGTATCCGATCTGTCGACCAGTTAGAGAAAGTCTTCAGTCTTTCACCCGAAATTGCTGATCAGATCAGACATATCGAAGAGAAATACCCTATCTGTATCACTCCCTACTACCTGAGCTTGATAGACAAAAATGACGATCAGGATCCCATCCGCAAAATGTGTATTCCCACTGTGGCGGAATTTATCGATGGCGGCCTGGAAGATCAGTCAGGTGAGACGGACAACACTGTTGTCGCAGGTTTACAGCATAAATATCAACAGACAGCCCTGATTCTGACCACCAACCAGTGTGCCATGTACTGTCGCCACTGTTTCCGTAAACGTATGGTCGGCAACACTTCCGATGAGATCGCCTCTCAAATTCCTGCAATGCTTGCATATATTAAAAACCATTCTGAAATCGACAATATCCTGCTATCCGGTGGAGACGCACTCATCAACTCAAACGAAGTCATAGAACGCTATCTCGAAACCTTTAGTAAGCTTGAGCAACTGGATTTCATCCGTATCGGAACCCGTACACCTGTTGTACTTCCCATGCGGATTTATGATGACGCAGAGCTTTTGGAAATACTCAGGAAATACTGCGCCGTAAAACAAATCATCATAGTCACACATTTTAACCATCCTAAAGAACTCACTCCGGAAGCAAAAAAAGCCATTCATTCCCTTCATGCAGCAGGTTGTATAGTTCGAAACCAGACGGTTCTCCTTCGGGGAATCAACGATGACCCTGAGGTGCTGAGCACCCTGCAGAACAGATTACTCAGCTATCGAGTCATTCCCTATTACATATTCCAGTGCCGTCCGGCCAAGGGCGTTCTTAACGAATTCCAGATTCCTATCCGCGAAGGCTCCAGGCTGGTTGAGGAAGCCAGGAAACGAATGAACGGCCAGTCCAAGAGCCTTCATTACGTCATGTCTCATAGGACAGGGAAGATTGAAATCCTCGGTCCTATGACGGACGGTAAAACCATGCTCTTCAAATATCACCAGTCCAAAGCCCCGCAGGATCAATCCAGGATTTTCCTCTGCGATCCCAAAGACAATTGCTGGCTAGAGGATCATATACCCAACGGGTACTAAAAAAGGTTGAAAGAACACCTGAATGTTTTTTTGCATTAACAAACAGTAAATATGTAGAAAACGGAAGAAAATGCAAGGGATGTGCGGCTAGGCTTGCGGGTTGAAAGAACTCCTGAATGGTTTTTTGCATTATCTGTAAATATATAGAAAGCGGAAGAAAATGCAAGGGATGTGCGGCTAGGCTTGCGAGTTGAAAGAACATCTCATGCCGTTTGTCCGGCTAGGGCGCACGTCAGTGCGAACTAGACGGACAAACGGCATGAGATGTCCTTTCAATCTCGTGGGCCGTCGCGCATCCCTTGCATTTTCTGTACCATTATATATACTCTTAAGTAGGAAAAAACTTTTCAGGAGGCAATTATGATAAAAAAGCATTTTGTCATCACCATTGACAGACAGTATGGTTCAGGCGGACGTGTAGTTGGTAAGCGCCTCGCAGAAGAATTAGGCATTCACTTTTATGATAATGACATATTGAAACTCACATCGGAACGTACAGCCATAGGAGAGCAGTACTTCCGTCTTGCAGACGAAAAAGCAGGAAACAACATCCTCTATAAGATCGTTTCACACCTGACTCCGGATATCTCCAGCCCGAAGCTTGACGAAAACATCGTATCCCCGGAAAATCTTTTCAGATTCCAGGCCGAAGTAATCCGTGAGATCGCTAAAAACGAGACCTGCATCATCGCCGGTCGCTGCAGTAATTTCGTACTGTCCGAGGCTAAAATGGATGATCACGTAGACTTCTTCGTATATGCAGACGAGGAGACCCGTATCCAAAGGGCAATGGACTACAATAAGATCGAAAGAGAAGAAGCCATCAAGCGCATCAAGCGCATAAACAACGAAAGAAAGAAATACCATAAATACTATACCGGTCAGGACTGGATGAATCCTGAAAGCTATGACCTTATGATCAATGCTTCCCGTATCAGCTACGATGAGATGGAAGTCCTTATGAAAGACTATATTCGCATGAAGGGATTTATCGACTGATGAATAAAACTGTAAAAGGCATCGAACGACCACTTCGGGGAGAGCTCACTGTTCCCGGAGACAAAAGCATTTCCCACCGTGCCGTGATGCTGGGATCACTTTCTGAAGGGGTAACACGTGTCAAGGGCTTCCTTAACGGAGCCGATTGTCTTTCTACCATCGGATGCTTCAGAAATCTCGGAATAGAGATAGAGCTTAGTGATGACGAAAAGGAAGTTACCATACACGGAAAGGGTCTCCATGGGCTTAATGCCTACAGCGGGGTTCTGGACTGCGGAAACTCCGGCACCACAACGAGACTTATCTCAGGCATACTTTCAGCCCAGAGCTTCGACTCAGAACTCACTGGAGATGAGAGCATTCAGAAGCGCCCCATGAAACGTATCATGAAGCCTCTTATGGAAATGGGGGCTGATATCACTTCTGTAAAGGGTAATGACTGCGCGCCTTTAAGCATTAACGGAAAGGCACTTCACGGCATAACCTATGAATCCCCTGTAGCCAGTGCTCAGGTAAAGTCTTCCATACTTTTCGCCGGACTTTACGCAGATGGAAAAACCACCGTAATAGAGCCCACATTATCAAGGGACCATAGTGAAAGAATGCTGAGAGCCCTTGGTGCCGAGGTTTCTACCCGTATGCTTCCAGACGGAAGAGCGGAGATAAGCATTGAGCACTGTGATAAGCTGGTGGCGCCTAAGGAAGTTCTGGAGATTCCCGGAGACATTTCTTCTGCAGCTTACTTTATTTCAGCGGCTCTTCTGGTGCCGGGTTCTGATGTGATCATCAGAAATGTAGGCATTAACCCCACAAGAGACGGCATCATCGAAGCTTATCTAAGTATGGGTGCGGATATAACTCTTGAAAATAAGAGAGTTTCAGGTTCTGAAGATGTTGCGGATGTTCATGTGCGATACACAGAAGGACTCCACGGAGCTGAGATAGGGGGATCCCTTATCCCGAGGCTTATCGATGAGCTTCCTGTTATAGCTGCAGTGGCTGCAGGTGCTTCAGGAAAAACGGTGATAAAAAATGCATCGGAGCTTAAGGTCAAGGAATCTAACCGAATTGCTGTTATGGTGGATGGTCTTGAAAAAGTCGGAGTTAAAGCTGCCGAAACAGAGGACGGAATGATCATCGAAGGACAGGGCAGTGGACTTAAGATATGTTCAGGCGAGATCGATACCCATAAGGATCACCGTATCGCCATGACCTTTGCTGTACTTGCCCTTGCGGGATCACAGAATACCGAGGTGACACTTATTGACGGAGATTGTATCAATATTTCCTATCCGACATTCTACGAGGATTTGGCAAGTCTCTGATCATAAAACACATACTGAATCGCACTGCTGATGTTTCTTTCCACCTGATTGTCGGCGATTCTGGCCAAGTTATACAACACACATAGTTGATAACCAAATGTAATATCAAAAGGTTGTTGACATTCTAGTGACTCTCTGATAAATTATTCAAGTCGCATAAAAAGCGGCTTGATAATATGGCGGATTGGTCAAGCGGTTAAGACGCAGCCCTCTCACGGCTGAATCCCGGGTTCGATTCCCGGATCCGTCACTTGATTTTCAAAATTTATATATTATGGCGGATTGGTCAAGCGGTTAAGACGCAGCCCTCTCACGGCTGAATCCCGGGTTCGATTCCCGGATCCGTCACTTAGCCTCAGGTTTAAGACCTGAGGCTTTTTAGTTTATTAGTCCTGTATCTCGGTTTGCGGTAGATTTTCCTATATAACCAGCCAAATAGCCTCAGATCTCATAAAATGAATTATACTGTGATGACATCACCAACGAGAGTTATCAATTCTATACAGAGGACTTATACAAATTCCGAAATCCGGAGGTTCATATGAAAATAAGACGTTTTTCCGACAACTCTGTCATGAAAATAAAAGCAGCAAAAAACGATGATGGCAGCGACCTGACCTATCTTGAGTTCCCTGCTTTTAATTCTCAAGGCATTGCCGAACATGCTTTTTCAACCCGTCTTGGGGGTGTAAGCAAGGGCATCTGGTCCACCATGAACTTAAGCTTCACAAGAGGCGATGATCCGGATGCTGTTTATGAGAACTTCCACAGATACGCAAGACTCTTTAATGTATCAGATGACCGTATGGTCTTCACCTTCCAGACTCACACTACCAATGTCCGTTATGTAACGGAAGAAGATGGTGGCAAAGGCTTCACGGTTCCAAGAGACTATACTGATGTGGATGGTCTCATAACTGATGTCCCCGGCCTGGTTCTGGGAGTTTTCGCAGCCGACTGTGTGCCGCTCCTTTTTCTGGATCCTGTACGGAAAGCTATAGGAGCCAGCCATTCAGGATGGAGGGGTACTGTGAACCGCATGGGAGAGGTAACTATAAAGAAGATGCAGGAGCACTTCGGTACAAAGCCGGAGGATCTGATCTGCGCCATAGGTCCCAGCATTTGCAGACATTGTTATGAGATATCAGAGGATGTTGCTATGGAATTTATAAAAGCATTTCCCAATCACAAAGATGAGCTTCTGACAGATGACGGTTTCAATGAAAACAACGAGCACAAGTACCATCTTGATCTCTGGGCGGCCAACCGAATCCTCCTGGAGGAAGCCGGTGTAAAGAGCGAAAACATTTGCATCACTGATCTTTGTACCAATTGTAATCCGGACCTTCTCTTCAGCCACAGATTCACCCATGGCCAAAGAGGAAACAACGGAGCCTTTATAATGCTAAAATAAGATGCATTCCGACCTTGTGAAATCAGGCTCAAGCCGGTTTATATGTCACTAAATAAGTACTTTTTAAAAAACTTTGATGTGGATTTTTCTGTTTCGTGTTAGAATCACGAAAAGGAGACTTTAACTATGACTATGAATTTACCATTAGCTATTTTGATCATCATATTTTTGGCATCCATCACCGTTTATATTTTCAAAAACGGAGCCCGCATGGACAAGCTTACAAAAGAAGAACAGGAGACCATCATCAGGTCACGCTGCTCCACTTGCAGGATGTCTCACTATTGCAATGATTCAAAGCTTGGTAAATGCAGTACCACCGATAAAGAAGCCTCAGTTCAATCTGAACAAAAGTAGTCCGGCACCGGATGAACTATTCCGATAAACCGGAACAACAGCGGTTAAGCATCGGATAAAATATTCCAAAAACAAATCACTTAATATTCCCAAAACTCTTGGTTTATAGCTGAGAGTTTTTTTAACGCCTATGGAAATCATTAAAGAAACCCAAAACTATATAGTTGTGAACAAAGCCCCGGGAGAGGACTCCGAGCATGACGTTCCACGCCTTTTGGCAGAGGCACTAAAGAAAGAAAACACTGGTTTTCTCTGTATTCACAGACTTGATAAAACCGCCGGAGGACTTCTGGTCTACGGCAAAAACAAAGCTGCCGCCGCAGAGCTCACAAAGCAGCTCCAGGAGGGCACTCTGAAGAAATCTTATCTCGCCATCGTCCCGGGAATACCGGAACAGACTGAAGGTATTCTCAAGGATCTTTTATATAAAGATAAAACAAAGCAAAAGATGTTCCCGGTGAAGCGCATGAGAAAGGGTGTAAAGGAAGCTGTCCTGAGTTTCAAAGTTGCTGACACTAAAGAATGGAACGGAAATGTCATATCCCTTTTGGAAATAAGCCTTAAAACCGGTCGTTTCCATCAGATCCGCTGCCAGTTTGCGTCCCGCAGCCTGCCGCTTTTGGGAGACGGAAAATACGGTTCAAGGATCAAAACGAAAAGTCTCTGTCTATTCTGCCGGAGTCTGAGCTTCTATGACTCTGTTGAGAAAACAGAGGTCGCTTTCACAGCCGATCCACCTGCAGAAGAACCCTGGACCGTTTTCAGTACCGTATTATAATCTTTTCCGTATACGACGGAATCGAGTCATTCCCACGGGGACCGGACAAACAATTTCAGCTCTGAGTTTTGAACTTTTCCGCATTTTATTCTGAAATACCTGTCCTGCTGTAGGTATTTCAGATCAAAACTATCATGTCACATTAATGGAGGCATCAAATGGATATTCCTGTAAAAGCTTCTTTATCCATTAGTTTTTCAAATCAAAGGGAGGCAGACGAGAAGCTGTCTGCAATCAACGAACTTAATCTTGAAAAAATCCCGGATGGCGTTGCGCTTCTGGCAGAGCCCCTGACAGAAAAAATAGATATCGCTTCTTTTCTTGACTTCGAAAACATTTCATACCTTAGCTGCTCCGGGGATAATGCTGATGACGGCTCTGTTCTTGACTTCGACTGGGTACTGGACCTGAGGCGCCAATGCATCCTTCATGACATCCCCTTTTATTTCACTTCAACCGGTGCTAACTTCCGCATGAGGGGACGTGACTACCATATCGGCGAAAAGTTCCGTGAATCTCAGGCCGCAAAAGCTGATGTTCATTACTTTCCGGTTTCCCGAGCCTTCAATCCGCCTGTATTTCAAACCACAGTCGCACCCACAAGCTCTGTAATTCATGACACAGATACCAAAATCAATGAAGCCCCTTCTTCTAAAAACACAAACACTTCCTGTGTTCAAGAATCTTTAAACTTCGAAGACTCTAACCCGACGGATGAAAATTTCGAATCTGAACACACTATCCCCGTAGTGACTTCCGAAGCCGAAAACATTTCCATCCCCGGCATCAACTATGAGATTGAAATAGAACCTGAGGACAGATACATTGATGAACTTTTTAACCGCATAAGCCATAGCAAATTCCGTTCCTCATTTCACTTACGTGAGCAGGAGAGAAGCTACTGCCTGTCACATAGTGAAGAGACCATAAAACAACATGCCATGGATTTTGTTTCCAAAAAACTGGCGCCTGCCGAGCCAGAGAATGACGGAAAGCAGACTCCCATGAAGGGACATCCCGTTTTTATCGCCCAGCATGCCACCGCCTGCTGCTGCCGGGGCTGTCTCCATAAGTGGCACCATGTCCCGGAGCACAGGCCTCTGACAGAAAGCGAACAGCAGTATATAGTCAAAATCCTTTTGTCCTGGATCAGAAATGATATGAGAAACAGTTCCACAGGAGACAGCTGACTAAGAAACGCCAGAACCGTTAATAAAATGTAATTATTTTTTAGGTCTACGATAAAGAAAAATATTTTCAACAGTTCCCATAGTAGTGTAAAATATTATCATCAATTTGTTTACGTGTGCATTTTAAAGGGGGAACTATGGAAAAGAAAAACAAATTATCCTTAGCCGGGCAAATTTTCGTTGCTTTGATCCTGGCTGTCATTGTCGGCCTTCTCATGCAGAACAATGCCGACTTTGCAAATGACTACATCAAGCCATTCGGAACGATTTTTCTCAATCTGATCAAGTTCATTGTCTGTCCTATCGTTCTTTTCTCCATCATGGCAGGCGTTGTTTCCATGAAGGATATAAAGAAGGTAGGCGCCATCGGCGGTATGACTGTTGCCTATTATCTCGTGACCACAGCATTTGCCATAACCATAGGTCTTGTTTTCGGAAATATCTTCAAGGGCGGATTCCCTGCACTTTCCACCACAGACCTTAGTTACGAGGCCGCTGAACCCACATCCTTTATGGATACCATCGTAAATATTTTCCCAAGCAACTTTGTAAAACCGCTTCTGGATGCCAATATGCTTCAGATCATCGTTATGGCTCTGCTTCTTGGATTTGCAGTCATTCTCATCGCAGATGTTGCACCGGATGCCAATGAAAGAATCATCAATGACATTAACGACCTCAGCAATGTATTCATGCGTGTCATGGAAATGATCCTGAAGCTTTCACCTATAGGTGTATTCTGTCTCCTTTGCCCCGTAATTGCAAAGAACGGCCCCATGATCCTTGGCTCACTTGCAATGGTGCTTCTTACAGCCTATATCTGTTATATAGTTCATGCAGTTGTGGTATATTCATTAACAGTAAAACTCATTGCAAATATAAGTCCGATCCACTTTTTCAAGAAGATGGCACCGGCCATGATGTTCGCATTCTCCAGCGCCTCCAGCGTGGGAACATTACCACTTAACATGGAATGTGTAACGAACCTCGGTGCATCAAAGGAGGTTTCATCCTTTGTACTTCCTCTGGGAGCAACCATAAACATGGACGGAACCGCTATCTATCAGGGCGTGTGTGCAATCTTCATAGCAGCCTGCTACGGCATCGACCTGTCATTGTCTCAGATGCTCACAATCGTTCTTACCGCTACACTTGCTTCCATAGGAACAGCGGGTGTGCCGGGTGCCGGCATGGTCATGCTTGCAATGGTTCTTCAGTCCGTAGGACTTCCTGTTGAAGGTATCGCTCTGGTTGCGGGCGTTGACAGAATCTTCGATATGGGTCGAACGGTTCTCAATATCACAGGTGATGCATCCTGCGCAGTCTGCATTTCAAAAATTCACGAAAAGAAATAATATAAACATGTTTTAGCTTTTTATGGGAGTGGCAGCACTCCCATTTTTTATGTTTTAAATTACATGTAAAAATGCAAAAAGTCATGGATGTCTTGCATATAAATACTTGCAGTGCGTTTTCGATAGCGCTAAGATAGTGCTTTAAAGAATATAACAATAGGGAGGCAACTATGGGACTTATTTTTCCTAAGGACTATGATCCACGACTTTCTGTTCGCGAAACACAGGAAGCCATCAAGTACATTCGCGATACATTCCAGAAAGAATTCGGCCGTGAGATGAACTTGAGCCGTATTTCTGCACCACTTTTCGTACCGAAGAGCAGCGGTCTCAATGATAATCTCAATGGTTATGAGCGTCCGGTAAGCTTTGATGTTCCATGGTGGCCGGAAGAAACTATAGAGGTTGTTCATTCACTTGCAAAGTGGAAGCGTATGGCTCTTAAGCGCTACGGCTTCAAACCGGGTGAAGGTCTTTATACCAACATGAACGCTATCCGCCGCGACGAGAAGCTTGACAATCTTCACAGCTGCTACGTTGACCAGTGGGACTGGGAGATGGTCATCAATAAGGAAGAGCGTACACAGGAAACTCTCGAGGGTACTGTCCGCATGATTTTCCGTATCATCAAGCACATGGAGCATGAGGTTTGGTACAAGTATCCCAATGCCGTAAACAAGCTTCCTGATGATATCTATTTCATCGATTCAGAGACTCTTCTCAAGATGTATCCTGACAAGACTGCCAAGGAACGTGAGAATGCCATTACCAAGGAGCACGGCTGCGTTTTCATCAGCAAGATTGGTGATAAGCTTTCAAATGGCGAACCTCATGACGGAAGAGCACCGGACTATGATGACTGGGCTCTCAACGGAGATATCCTTTTCTGGTATCCTACACTTAACTGTGCCCTTGAAGTAAGCTCCATGGGTATCCGTGTTGATGAGAAGTCACTTGCAGAACAGCTGAAGAAAGCAGGCTGTGAGGAAAGAGCAGAGCTTCCTTACCACAAGATGCTCCTTAACAGCGAGCTTCCTTACACCATCGGCGGTGGTATCGGACAGTCCCGTCTCTGCATGCTCCTTCTCGACAGAGCACACATCGGCGAGGTTCAGGCAAGTATCTGGCCTCAGGACATGATCGATGAGTGTGCAAAGCACAATATCACATTGCTTTGATATATTAAAACAAACGATATATTAATCCCAAAAAAGAAAAAATCGTTCAAGTCATCCAGTGGCTTGAACGGTTTTTTCTTTTTAATTATACTAGCAATAGTATATGTTGAGGTATAAAAATGGATGAGAATAAAAATAACTCTTTAACTGATAACAGCCGGAAAGATCCCCTTGCCTGGGAGGAAGTCAGCTGCGAGCATATAGTAAAGGATGAGTGGATAGATTTCAAAAGATTATCCTACAGATTCCCGGACGGAAGTATATTTGAACCTTACTACTGCTATAGCCGCAAAAATTATGTTGTTATCGTGGCTTCCGACACAGATGGGAATTATCTATGTGTTAAGCAGTTCCGGCAGGGAATAAAGGAAGTGACCACCGAGTTCCCAGCCGGAGGCATTGAGCGTAAGGACAATAAAGAATACGGAGACAGCAAAGATGATTCTTCAGAAGATGCACTTCAGGCTGCAAAACGGGAACTGCTTGAGGAAACCGGATATGAATCCGATGAATGGAGCCATCTCATCACTGTTCCCTCCAATGCAACCATCGCAGACAATTACGCCTATATCTACCGGGCAAAAAACTGCAGAAGAGTAGCCGATCAGGCCCTGGATGAAACGGAGTTTCTTAATGTGAAGAAATATACTCCTGACGAAATCGAGGGAATGATCTCTGCCGGTAAATTCCAGCAGGCAGTGCATATCATGGCATGGCTGCTGGCTCAGAAATAAGTTATAATGATTACAACATTCATAAACATTAGCATAAAAGACAAAACGATATGGCAATTACAACTTAAATCATATCACAATATCCCAACAGAACCCTTCGCCAGCTTGTCCACCAGTTCGTTGAATCTGACGCCGGTGTGGGCGGCTACCTTTTGAAAACGTATCTCCATACTGTTTCGCATTTCAGCGATAAACGCCTTGTATTCAATGGTTCCTTCTTTATTAGCCTTCCACTTGTCATCGGCCCACATCTCAATCCCCATATAATCATAGAAGATGGTAATGCTTTTTACGCCCTGTTTTGCGGCTGCCCTAATGGCTGCCATGGAACCGTGAATCTCGCCGGCAACATTTCTCATGGAAGCGAGAGATGGGTCTGTACCCGAACCCTGAACCGTCTCGAAGGTTCCGTCCCTCCTCATGAGAATCCCGCCGTAGCCGAATTTCTTTGATACTACATTGTAGCTTCCGTCAACATAGGCAAGAGCTTCCGTATCTACCCCCGCAAACTCAGCTATTATATCTTCACTTTTGATGTCATCCACAGAATGGAACTGAGGACCCTCGGGAACTTTTGCAGATGCAGAAGAACTACCATCACCCAATCCCTGCGCCTTGCCTGACATACCGGTAGACAATCCGGATTTCTTTAACCCGGAGGATTCTCCGGGATCATTTTGGGTAGCATATCCGCTGTCTGCTACCGCAAATGCTTCCGCCTCTGCCTTTGTGCTGAACTTCTTATATACTGCTCCGGAAAATCCCGTCACCTGGGCTTTGCAGTCATTCCAGTTACTGTAAACTCCGGGTTTCTTTCCTTTTTGAACTGCGTAATAAAATGCCATATATTCCTTCCTGTATTTCAAGCTTAAAAAAATATGCCGGTAAATAGTTCCATCGATTATGTATAAAAACCTGAACCCGCTAAACTGTTTCTCATTTTACCTAAAAGTAAAAGACATTACCACAGATTAAGAAGTAAATGTTTTATAAAGATTCCAAATCCTCTTTAGATGCCTTAGATTTAGTGTTATGATGTGAGCGTCAAAAGATATCCACCGGGGACGGTTCTCACCTGCCAGAACCGTCCCCGGTGGATACAGGCTCGCAAAAAAATAACCGCCCATAAGCCTGAGAAACTTGAGCAGTTATTTTTGCAACTTATCATCCAAGGGCTAGCCGTCTATCGGCAACACCTCTTTTATATTTGTATATTAACATTTCTGTCATATATCATCAAACGGATATTAATTAAGAAAGGACCTTCACCATGTCGCAGAAATTCAATGCAATTCTTTTAGATCTCGATGGCACACTTGTAAACACTCTCTACAGTCTTCAGGACACTGTGAATAAAGCTCTGGAACGTTTCGGCTTTGACACGGTAACCCTGGAGCAGACAAAAAAGTACGTAGGCATCGGCAGCCACAAGTTTGTTGAGCGTTCTGTGGAAGCCACCGCCAATCGTCTCTACAGGGAAGCAGAAAAGTGGGAAGAGAAAGACGAGGATAAAGCATTTGACCTTGACCAGCAGGCAGACGAGGTTATGGAACAGATCGATGATGTTCACGATGCATATATGGAGATATTTAAAGAGAACTGCATATATAAGGCAGAACCGTATCCCGGAATGAGAGAATCTCTTGATGCTTTGAAGGCAAAGGGCTGGAAGGTTGCCTGCATTACAAACAAGCCAATGGCAGAGGCTGTGACAGTTCTTAATCATGCCTTTGGCGAAGGGTATTTTGATTACATTTCAGGTGACGACGGAACCCATCCTTTGAAGCCTGACACAGGTGTAGTGGATGATACATTAAAACACATCGGCTGCAAAAAAGAGGAATGTATTTATGTCGGTGACACCAACACAGATATGGAAACCGCAAAAAGAGCCGGTATTAAGTCCATCGGTTGTCTATACGGATTCCGCGATAAGAAAGAGCTGGAAGAAGCCGGTGCCGATGTGCTCATAAAGAGTGCGGAAGACATCGGAAAGGCAATCGAATACTTTGAAGCTGAATGATTGTGTAAAACCGATTTTACAGAATTTTCACAATTTCGCACTTTTTATGGCGGTTTCATCGGTTGACAATAAAATTTCATAAACCTATAATTAGCAATGCCGAATCAAGAGTGCTAATTTTGTATACACGTGATTCGCTTGCCCGATGATTATGTTAACTCCTTATGAGATTAATCGATCATCTTGATATATAAATGTTTTACTGGAAGGAGTAATCATGACAAGTATAGATATCGTTTCCGGTTTCCTCGGAGCCGGCAAGACAACATTTATCCAGAGACTTCTGGATGAAGCATTAAAAACAGAAAAGGTAGTTCTCATCGAGAACGAGTTCGGTGAGATAGGAATCGACAGCGGTTTCCTCAAGGACTCCGGAATTGAGATCCGTGAGATGAATCAGGGCTGTATCTGCTGCTCACTGGTTGGAAACTTCGAGCAGTCTCTTACAGAGGTTGTTAATACTTATAAGCCTGACCGTATCATCATCGAGCCATCAGGTGTAGGTAAGCTTTCAGACATCATCGGCGCGGTGAAGTCAGTTTCAGAAAGCCTTGATGTAGAGCTTCACGCAGCAGTTACCGTTGTGGATGCAAAGAAGGCAAAGATGTATTCCAAGAACTTCGGTGAGTTCTTCAACAACCAGATCGAATACGCTGGAACCGTTGTACTTTCAAGAACAGATATCGCTGATGAAGCAAAGGTTGGTGAGGCTGTTTCCATAATAAAGGGAATCAATGAAAGAGCCACTGTTATCACAACTCCTGCAGATAAGCTTACAGGTGAGCAGCTGGTGAACATTATCTCAAAGAAGTATGATCTTGCAGAGGAGATGCTTCAGGATGTAATGGAGCGTGTTCACGAGCATGAAGATCATGAGCACGAAGATGAGCATGATGAGGTCGAGACACTTCCAAACGGCGTTCAGATCCATCACAGCCATTCACACCATCATCACCATCATGATCACGATGAACATGAGCATCATCACCACGATCATGAAGAACATGAACATCATCATGACCATGATGAAGACGAACATGAACACCATCATCATGATGAAGACGAACATGAGCACCACCATCACGAAGATGGCGAAGAGTGCTGCTGCCACCATGACCACGAGGAGCACGAGCATCACCACCACGATCACGATCATGAGCACGAGCATGATCACCATCATCACGAGGATGGCGAAGAATGCTGCTGCCACCATGACCACGAGGAGCACGAGCATCACCACCACGATCACGATCATGAGCACCATCATCACCATGAGGGATGCAGCTGCGGTCATGACCACGATGCAGATGAAATATTTAAGACCTGGGGCGTAGAGACTCCATATCCTTTCGAGAAGGACAAACTTTCCCAGATCCTTGAGGAGATGGCTCACTCAGAGAAGTACGGCAAGGTTGTAAGATGTAAGGGAATGCTTCCTACAAAGGACGGCGAATGGATGTACTTTGACCTCGTTCCGGAGCAGACCGAAATCAGAACCGGCTCACCTGAATATACAGGAAAGGTTGTAGTTATCGGTGCGGATCTCAACGAGCACGAACTCCGTGAAGCTTTTGCAGGAATGTAATATTTGACGACGGTGATTCTCATCACCGTCGATTTATTATATGATGACGTGACAGGTTAAAGTAAAAACCATTTATATCAACAGATAAAAAATTGAAATGGAGACAATATGGCAACAAGTGATAATTATGAATTAAGAGACGATCAGATTCCCGTATTCCTCATTAACGGATTTCTCGAGGCAGGAAAAACTGATTTTTTAAAATTCACCATGGCACAGGAGTACTTTCAGGCACAGGGCACCACACTTTTGCTTCTTTGCGAAGAAGGTGAGTCAGAATTCGATAATGCCACTCTTGAAAAATACAACACAGTTAAGGTTCTTATAGAAAATGAGACTGATTTCAACGAAGAGAACCTGAAGAAGCTTCAGGACAAGTATAATCCTGAGCGTATAATCATTGAGTGGAACGGAATGTGGAACCAGGATGATCTTCTGGACGGCCCCATGTCAGAAACAGCTCTTGCGGAGCAGCAGAACCGCGAGCCGGCTTACGAGCTTTCACTTCCGGAATCCTGGGCAATCTATCAGATAATAACTATCATTGACGGTTCAACCTTTGATCTTTATTTAAACAACATGAAGAGCCTTATCGGTCAGATGCTCCGTTCAGCAGAACTTGCCATTGTGAACCGTTGTGATAATATTCCCAACGAAAAGCTTGTGGACTACCGCCGCAAAATAAGAGCCATGGGACAGAATGCTGTTATAGTCCTTGAGGGCAAAGACGGTGAGATTCCTCAGGATACACTTCCTGAAGATCTTCCCTATGATATCAATGCCTCCTCAATCGATGTTAAACCGGAAGACTATGGAACCTGGTTTATGGATTGCATGGATAACCCGGATCGATATATCGGCAAAGACATTACCTTTACCGGCATGATGCTGAAAAGAAAGAACATGCCTGCTAACGAGTGTGTACCCGGTCGTATGGCAATGACCTGCTGCGCTCAGGACATGACATTCCTTGGATTCGTAACAAAGGGCGATCCTAAAGTTCTTGCTCCTTTCAACACAAGGGACTGGGTCAAGATCACTGCCACTGTAGGTATGGAAGAAAGAGAAGAGTACAGCGGAGAGGGGCCTGTCCTCGAGCTTAAGACTATCGTTCGTACAGGTCCTATCGAGGAGCCTGTGGCATTCTAAACAATTAAATGGTACGAGAAACCGAAGCGGATGGGTGCCGGCCCACTCGATTGGAAGAACAAATAGCCTGACATGTTCGCATCCGATCACACTAACGTGTGTCGGCTACGTACATGTCAGGCTATTTGTTCTTCCAACTCGCAAGCTCGGCACCCATCCGCTTCGGTTTCTCTCACGTTTCATAATTATTTCATTCCTAATATAACTATTTGTAATGGCAGAAAAAAATATCATAAATCCGTCTTGATATACCCGGTTCCATGTCCTATAATATAAAAAATAAAACGATTTAAAGCGCTAAAGTATCGGCGCGAATCATCATCTGGAAAAGGGAGAAAAAGTTATGAAAAAAATGACTAAATTGACAGCAGTTTCCATGGCAGCTGTTCTTGCAGCAGCTTCACTCACAGCTTGTGGTTCATCAACAACACCTGCAGCAAGTTCTGCAGCGGAGACTAAAGCTGAAGCCGCAGGCGCAACTGAAGCTGCAAAAGAAGAATCCGCAGCTCCGGCTGATGGTGCAGCATCAGATAAGCAGCTCAAAGTTGGTATCTGCCAGCTTGTTCAGCACAGTGCACTTGATGCAGCTACAAAGGGCTTCATCGACGTCCTTAAGGAAGAGTACGGCGACAATGTATTCATTGACGAGCAGAACGCACAGGGTGATTCAGCTACATGTACAACCATCATCAATGGATTCGTATCCAATGAATATGACCTCATCCTTGCAAATGCAACACCTGCACTTCAGTCAGCCATGAATGCTACTCAGGATATCCCAATCCTTGGTACCTCCGTAACAGATTACGGCACAGCACTTGCAATGGACAACTTCGATGCATCAAAGGGTACCGGCATCAACATTTCCGGAACTTCAGATCTTGCACCTCTTGATCAGCAGGAGGACATGATCCTTGAGCTTGTTCCTGATGTTAAGAATGTTTCTATCCTTTATTGCTCAGCAGAGGCCAACTCTCAGTACCAGGCATCCCAGATCGAGAAATATCTTGAAGAAGACGGAATCGCATACAAGGAGTTCACATTCTCGGATTCAAACGATCTTCAGTCAGTAGTTCAGTCAGCTGTTGCAGATTGTGATGCTATGTATATCCCTACCGACAATACAGCAGCTTCCAACATGACTGTTATCAATAACATAGTTCAGCCTGCAGGTATCCCTATCATCTGCGGAGAAGAGAACATGATGAAGTCCGGAGCTCTTGCTACACTTTCCATCAGCTATGAAGATCTGGGACGTGCAACAGGTAAGCAGGCAATCGAAATCCTTTCAAACGGTGCAGACGTTTCTACAATGCCTATCGCTTACGCTGAAGCTACAACAAAGGAATACAACAAGGCTTATGCAGATGCTATCGGTATCACAATTCCTGATTCTTACACAGCAGTAGAGTAATATCTTAAATCTATAGTATCAAATCATATTCAATAAAGATCAGTGCAATATTGTTACATATATTGCACTGAATTATTTTTCATTATGGATAAGGCGTATCGCAATTCTGCGTGCTGCTTTAGAAACATTAAAATCAATCATTCAAGATAACGGAGATTCACTAAATGCAAGCTTATTTTTCTTCACTTAATCCTGTAGCTCTGTGGAATGCAGCTCCGGGAGGTATTGCCCAGGGACTGATCTGGGGCATCATGGCACTGGGTGTCTATATCACTTTCCGTGTACTTAAATTTGCGGATATGACAGTCGATGGTTCCTTTTCACTTGGAGGAGCTGTTGCAGTTATGCTCATATTAAATGGCGTAGATCCTCAGATAGTTCTCATAGCTTCCTTTTTCTCCGGTATCCTTTCTGGATGCATAACAGGTATCCTTCACACAAAACTCGGTATCCCGGATATTCTGGCAGGAATCCTCACCCAGATATCACTTTATTCCATAAACCTCAATATAATGGGAAAGGCAAACCAGGCTGTACCTATAAATTCGGTAAGAGTATTCTTTACTTCCAATATCCGTTATCTCGGACAGACTCTGACATTAACACTGGTAGTTGACATATGTATCATCGCCGTTATCTATTGGTTCCTGGGAACAGAGCTTGGAAGCTCCATCCGTGCCACGGGTATAAATCCGAATATGTCCAGAGCCCAGGGTATCGACACAAACAAAATGAAGATCATAGCCCTTATGCTGGGCAACGGTCTCGTAGCTCTTTCAGGCGGTATCCTTTCAGAGTATCAGGGTTTCGCTGATGTTAAGATGGGACAGGGTTCCATCGTTATCGGCCTTGCTGCCGTTATCATCGGTGAAGTTCTTGCCGAAACTCTCGTAGGAAAACGTCTCAATTTCATTATGAGACTCAGCTTCACTGTTATCGGTGCCATCATCTACTATATGGTTTATGTATTCGTTCTGTGGCTTAAGTTCCCTGCTGACGATATGAAGCTTCTTACAGCAATCGTGGTTGCAGCATTCCTTGCAGTACCTTATCTAAAAGAACGCAGCAATAATTCTTTTTCCGGTTTGGCCAAGCGAAACGCAAAGCTTCAGGCTGAATCAGCAAATAACGGTAAGGAGGCAGACTAATGCTGGAAATCAGAAACATTAACAAAACCTTTAATCCCGGTACCATTAACGAAAAGAAGGCCCTCATTGATGTGAGCATCACCCTTAATGACGGAGATTTCTGTACAGTCATAGGTGGTAACGGCGCCGGAAAATCCACAATTATGAATGCAGTTGCCGGTGTATGGCCTCTGGATTCAGGAATGATACTTGTTGACGGAGTTGATGTATCAGGACTTTCAGAGTACCAGCGTGCTCCCTATTTCGGCAGAGTATTTCAGGACCCTATGACAGGAACCGCCGGTGACATGCAGATCGATGAAAACATGGCCCTTGCCGCAAGAAGAGGTCAGAGGCGCACCCTCCGCTGGGGCGTTACCAAAAAAGAAAGAGAGCAGTATCAGGAGTACCTTAAGGATCTTGATCTTGGACTTGAGGACAGACTTACAGCAAAGGTAGGACTCCTCTCCGGTGGTCAGAGACAAGCTCTTACACTTATTATGGCCACCATGAAAAAGCCGAAGGTTCTGCTCCTGGACGAGCACACCGCGGCTCTGGATCCCAAGACTGCTTCAAAGGTTCTTGCAGCAACCGACAAGGTTGTAGAAGAACATCACCTTACAACTCTTATGGTTACACACAACATGCGTGATGCCATAGCCCACGGTAACCGTCTCATAATGATGAACGAAGGCAGAGTTGCTCTTGATATTTCAGGTGAAGAGAAGAAAAAACTTACCGTTGAGGATCTCCTTCATAAGTTTGAAGAGCTATCCGGCGGAAACTTTGCAAACGACAGAATGCTCCTGTCAAAATAACAAAAACTCTCAGGCTGCAGCAAAACGCTGCAGCCTTTTTTAATATAGAACCACCGGGGACGATTCTTGCCGGCCCTGTGTGTCAGAATAACTGTCAGTGAAGCATGAAAGATTTTGTGGAGCTATCTATCATAGGAAGGCGCTTCTCAGACGATTCCCGCTATTTAAATCCAACATTAAACTTACACTTTCAATGCATATATACATGTTCAGCAAAACTTCAGAATTATGCTAAAATATATATGATATAATACATCTCATGCCAATTTTCACAGGAGTATCAATATATGGGAAATCCAAAAATGAATTATGACAGAGAACATACAATGCTTTTTGTTTCGGCAGGAATTCTATGTGTACTGGTCATAGCCATTATCATAGCTCTTATAATGAAGGGACAGAAATCCACACTTTCACAAGATACCGTAATGGCTGTAGAATCAGAGACTGCTGTGGAAGACATCGCCTCTGCCGGTGAAAGTCAGCCCGTAAAGTCAACTCTATCAGAAATTCAGGTATTTACAAAGGCCATCCAGATGGAGGCCATCAACAATTCAATTGCACAATATGCGGATCTCGGAATCGTAACCTGCGACAGCTATATCAATTTCCGCAGTGCCCCTGACCAGAATGACCTTACCAATATCATGGGCATGCTTGCCAATGGTTCTGCTGTTGACGTAGTGGAAGCAGCCCCCGAAAATGCTTCCGGCTGGATGCATATAAGATCCGGCGGTATGGACGGATATGTTGCTTCTGCCTATATAGTAACAGGAGAGGATGCAAAAACTCTTGCAGGAAGCCTTATTAAACCAAGAGCCACCGTTGTTACTGACAAACTGCGTATACGTTCAACTCCTGAAATAGCAGATGGAAACACCATCGGTTCTGCAGCAAAAGGAGAGAAGTACGAGGTTCTTGGGAGAGTAAATGAAGACTGGATCATGATTTCCTCGGACAATATCGATAATTTTGACATAGCCTATATGTCTGCGTCCCCTGAGAATGTTTCCCTTGGTTTTGGTCTTGATGAAGCAAAGTCACTGAATCTTAAGCAGAAGGTTCTCAACATGTATGATAATCTCGGTGTTTCACTGGCTTCCGATTACATCAATGTGCGTTCTTCACCTGAAGAAAAAGGCATTGACAACATAATCGGAAAATTCCCGGGATACGGAGGCTGTAACATCCTTGGGGAAGAAAACGGCTGGTACCATATAAAGTCAGGTTCCGTAGAAGGTTATGTTCGTGCAGACCTTCTTGCCACAGGCCAGACTGCCCAGGATCTTGCCGTGCAGAATGCTCACGTTATGGCCATCATCAATACACAGTCACTTAATGTACGATCTCAGGCATCAACAGATTCCGAAGCCTGGACGCAGGTAACCAGCGGACAGCGCTATGACGTAGTAAATCAGATGGATGGATGGGTAGAACTTGATCTCGGTGACGGTGATGACAGTGACTCATCACAGGGATCCTTCGTATCAACCCGTGACAACAATGTTTCCGTAAGATACGCACTTCAGGAAGCCATCGAGTATTACCCTGCAGTAGAAGCTGCCAACGCTGCAGCAGCCTTCAGAAACAAGATCGTGAACTACGCCTGCCAGTTCGTCGGAAACCCTTACGTTTGGGGCGGAACCTCCCTCACACACGGAGCCGATTGCTCAGGCTTTGTACAGTCGGTTCTCAAAAATTTCGGAATCTATGTACCAAGAGTATCCCGTGACCAGGCAGGAGCCGGCGTAAAAGTAAGCAGTGAAAACATGAAACCCGGCGACCTCGTATTCTATGCAAACCGCAGCGGAACCATAAACCACGTCGGTATGTACATCGGAAACGGTCAGGTTGTAAACGCAGCCTCCCGCCGCTCCGGCATCCGCATCTACCGCTGGAACTACCGCACCCCGGTCGCAATACGAAACGTAATCGGCGATTAATCCAATCTACAAAAAGGGTAGCACCTCGGTGCTACCTCTTTTGTCACTTGATTCAATTGTAAATTAAGCCAAAACGTGAGAGAAACCGAAGCGGTGGGTGCCAAGGCTTGCGAGTTGAAAAGACAGTCTGTCAGTTATGTCCGTCAACGGCACACGTCAGTGTGACGATGACGGACATAACTGACAGACTGTCTTTTCAATCGAGTGGGCCGGCGCCCGCCGCTTCGGTTTCTCGTCCCATTTCACTACATAAGCGCATTCCTGAACTCAAGCCCATTAAAGTTATAGTAGTGCGTCGGCCTACCCTGTCTTACGGACCTGTCATGCTCACCATTCTCACTCAGACTGATGATGTGAAGATCCAGAAGCTTCGCCAGAATACGACTCGCAGATCTCGGAGTTATCCCAAGAATGGAAGATAACTCATGTGAACTGATAATCTGCCTCTCATCCTGCTCAAACATACTGATGAGCTTAAGGATATTCGTTTCGTTGATACCATTATCCCTGGCAAAATTCAGCGCCTTTTCATTGGAATAATTATACATAAGCTGAGTATCCGAACTCAAAGGTCCCGTTACTTTACCTTCCTCACCAACAAAAAATGCATCGTTTCTGCCATATCTGTTGGCCTCCATCAAAGCATGTTCGGAAAAATATCTTGAACGCTCCTTTGACGAGCTGACACCGGCACCTATTCTGAAAGCAAATCCAAGCTCCTTCTTCATTTTTAGAAGAATAGGGCGGAGCTTCTCAACTTCAAATGTCCCTGCCTCCATCTGTGCATGAATCTCAAACTGATTAAATCCCTGAGTAATGCTGAAATGTATGTGATTCTCCTTACGGTGATCAACAAGCATCTTATACAAGGTAGCCTCACGGTATTCCTGTTCCTCCTGGTCTATATCCTCACCAAAAGGTAAACGGATAAGAATGCTTAACTCATCCTTCTGATCAAACTGATTAAGCTTTAACTCCTTAAGTGCCGTTCTAATGGACTTGACTATCATATCCTCCGAAGGAAAAACAGCAACATAAGGAATGTGAAGTTCATCCAGTCTTTTAAGATTATTGATGGAACGGGAGAGTATATAATCTATCTTGCCATCGTCCCAAAGTTTTTTGGCATAAGCTGTAAGATGCTTATAATCATAATGAGTATCTTCATAAAAAAATGGGCATTCATCTTTTTTTATATATTGACTCACTCCCATATAATTATTTGTAGGAGTCAGGAAATCACAATAAATCCTGTTTAATTTAGTTCCGGGATGCTCATTTTTGAACTGAAGAAGTATCGATAATACATCTATAGGCTCATAAGCTGTAAAAGTACAGGGTATCCTTATGTCCGGGAATTTATTTTTTATATAATGATAACCAAGCTCTCCGGAGAAAAATATTACGTCGCATTTTCCTTTACAGTCCTGATATATTTCATCTATATCGGTAAGCTTCTTATATATATACTTGAAAAACTGACATCCAAAATCATGCTCTGAAATAACCTTGTCCACAGGTTCCAGTGAATGATCCGGACTAACTATAGCAACATTGATCATGATATAACTCCTGTATTTTGAGACTTGTATTTTTATGTCTTTAAACATAGGGTATCACCGAGTGTTTTTAAAGTCAAACAAAACATATTTTTTACAGGCAAAAACCGCCTTATTTCAATGCTTAGGAGAGAACTGTCATGAACAAATCAGAACATAAGTTTTAAGGATATGGATTTTATTCATCAGATGGTCTATAATGTAGTAGTTATGTTTTGCATTTATTAAGGTGGGGTAAAATGGGTAGACCAAAAGGCAGTAAAAATAAAGCAAAAAAAAGAACGACAACAAGCAGTCGTTCAAAGAAAATTACATATGACGCACCGATGATGAGTGACGAAGTCGCCATTATCATTACATTTGCAATATCAGCATTTCTGTTTTTATCCAATTTAGGACTTTGTGGACCTATAGGAGCTTTCCTAAGAGGTGTTCAGCTTGGTCTCTTTGGAATTGTCGGATTTATTTTTCCTATAGTTTTAAGCTTTGTGGTGGTTTTTATACTCTCCAATCTGGATAATCCTTATGCCACATTCCGGATGACAACAGCTCTTTTCATGCTTATATTTATATCGGCTTTTCTGCAGCTTGCCTTCGGGGAAGTTGCTCAAATGGGACTTGCAGATTTTTATAAACTGGGTGCCGAAAAGGGCACCGGAGGAGGAGCCATAGGCGGTGCTCTCGCCATGGTTCTTTATTCTGTGACAGGAAAGGTTGGAGCTATACTCATTCTTCTTGTGGCTTGTTTCATTTGTCTTATTTATATTACCGGCAAACCACTTGCAAGGATACTTGCAGAGGGATCAGGAAAAGCTGCTATTATGGCAAGAGACAGAGCAAAAGAAAACTGGAACGATGTTGCAGCCTCTGCCCGCATTCGGAGAGAAGAAAGACGACTTGCAAGGGAAGCACAGCAGCGTGAGCTTGCGCAGAAGCGTATAGACTTTGCCCTTACGGGAACAGATGATTCGCCTGCCGTAGCCTTAGGATCCCCGACAAACGTAATAAACCGTACAGGTATGCAGGTTGAAGAACCTTTGGCATTGGCTTCAAACAATGCTGCTCCTGTGCATAATTACGATTTTGACATAGCACCTTCACGAGATGCCAATCATGTATCCGAACCGGATCTTTATGCCGAACCTTTTGCAGAGGTAGATGCCGCACTTGATGCAGCTTTCGAGCGTCATGCAAAACCGGAAAGCAAAGCTTCGTCTCTTTCCTCTCAGGGCACAGACGCCGGAACATCTTCATATAGAGACAATCTGTTTAACGATGTACGGGTTCCACACAGTGCCGTTGAACCTTCTACAGGTATAGAAGTCACGGAAGTTACTGATGAGCTTTATGATGAAAGCTCATCCTTTGCCCGGGATACAAATGATTATTCTCAGTTTTCCGACATTGATAATACAGCTGAAGCCGCATATGAGGATAATGTCTCAGAAAATGATATTTCATCATTTGACAATATGGATGAAAATGATCCTCAGGAGAATTTCCTGGATGACGACGGCATCTCCATGTCATCTGACGGTAAAGCCACTATTTCAAGAGGCGACATGGAACAGGGCAGAAGACGTATCGTCACCTCAAACGGTCAGATAATAGATGCTGATGTTGAGCCTGTATCCAAAAAGATAGAGACTCAGCTTGAAAGAGAGAAACGTGAAAACACTCCTACTGCTCTTGACAACGCAAAAGTAGAACAGGAGATCAAAAAGAAAAAGCCTCCGAAGCCTTATATCATCCCACCACTCAGCCTTTTGAAGAGCGGTGGTGCACAGGACTCCGACTCAAGGGAAGAAATCCGTCAGAACGCAGTAGTTCTTCAGGAGACTTTGAAAAGCTTTGGTATCAATGTAAAGATCACCAATATTTCAGTAGGACCGGCTGTAACACGTTACGAGCTTCAGCCTGAGATCGGTGTCAAGGTTTCAAAGATCGTTTCCCTAACCAATGATATCAAGATGGCACTTGCAGCAGTTGACATCCGTATAGAAGCTCCTATCCCCGGAAAATCCGCAGTTGGAATCGAGGTTCCGAACAAACATAGTTCCATGGTTTATCTGGGAGATGTTTTCAGGAGCTCAGAGTTTGCTGACGCAAAATCAAGGATTGCCTTCGGTGTAGGAAAAGACATTGCCGGTAAGACCATAGTAACCGATATAGCAAAGATGCCTCACCTCCTTATCGCTGGATCCACAGGCTCCGGAAAATCGGTTTGTATCAACACTCTCATTATGTCCATGCTTTTTAAGTACAAGCCTGAAGAGCTTCGTATGATCATGGTAGACCCCAAGGTGGTTGAGTTAAGTGTATACAACGGCATCCCTCACCTCCTTATTCCTGTAGTCACTGACCCTAAAAAGGCTGCAGCTGCCCTTAACTGGGCCGTAGCCGAAATGACAGACAGATACAAGAAGTTTGCGGAAAGCGGATCAAGAGACCTTAAGGGCTACAACGAGAAAATCGAAAGAGTCATTAATGACCCTGAGGTTCCCGAGGATCAGAAGCCCGAAAAGCTGCCTCAGATTGTAATCATCATCGACGAGCTTGCCGACCTTATGATGGTATCAAGTCAGGAGGTGGAAGATTCCATCTGTCGTATAGCACAGCTTGCCCGTGCAGCCGGAATGCATCTGGTTATCGCTACCCAGCGTCCTACAGTAGATGTCATCACCGGTCTTATCAAGGCCAATGTTCCTAGCCGTATAGCTTTTGCAGTTTCTTCCGGAACCGATTCCCGTACCATCATTGATATGAATGGTGCCGAAAAGCTTCTCGGAAAGGGAGATATGCTGTTCTTCCCTCAGGGCATCCCCAAGCCGATTCGTGTTCAGGGTGCCTTTGTGTCCGACCAGGAAGTCGGGGCCGTTACGGATTTCATCAAAAAGACTATGGGTGACATACAATACAGCGAAGACATTCAGGCTCAGGTACAGTCAGGAGGCGGTGCTGCCGGTGCCGGCAGTTCCCAGAGTGACCTGGATGATCTTTTCTTTGAAGCCGGTCAGCTCATTATCGAATCCGAGAAAGCATCCATCGGTATGCTTCAGCGGAAATTCCGCATAGGCTTTAACCGCGCTGCAAGAATCATGGATCAGCTGGCAGAGGCCAATGTGGTTGGGCCTGAGGAAGGCACAAAACCCAGAAAGATTCTTATGAGTCTTGATGAATTTAATGCTCTGAATTCTTAGGATACATTCCTTTGAAGATATTTTTGTTGTCTGATTTATACCAGGGAGAAAGAGGTACAAAATGAAGTCTGATATCGAAATCGCACAGGAAGCCGTTATGGAACGTATTACCGACGTCGCTGCCAGATACCAAATTGAGGCAGACGATCTCGAACAATACGGAAAGTACAAAGCAAAGCTCAGCAATGAACTTTGGGACAAATTAAAGGACCGTCCAAACGGAAAACTGGTTCTGGTTACTGCCATCAATCCAACACCTGCCGGAGAAGGAAAGACCACAACATCCATAGGTCTAACTGATGCGTTAAACTATGTTGGCAAAAAAGCAGTAGTAGCCTTGAGAGAGCCTTCACTCGGACCTTGTTTCGGTATAAAGGGCGGAGCCGCCGGCGGCGGATATGCCCAGGTGGTTCCTATGGAGGATCTCAATCTTCACTTTACAGGTGATTTCCATGCCATAACCAGTGCAAACAATCTTCTTGCCGCACTTCTTGACAATCATATCCAACAGGGCAACGAACTCAGGATCGACCTTAAGAGCATTAACTGGAAACGCTGCGAGGATATGAATGACCGTCAGCTCAGAAACATTGTCATCGGAATGGGAAGAAAGACTGATGGCGTAGTAAGAGAAGACCACTTTGTCATCACCGTTGCATCCGAGATAATGGCTATACTCTGCCTTGCAGATGACATGGATGACCTAAAAGCCCGTCTTGCACGTATAATAGTTGCTTATGATGTTGACGGAAATCCTGTGACTGCCGATATGCTTCATGCCACAGGTTCTATGGCAGCACTTCTTAAAGATGCCATAAAGCCAAACATCATTCAGACCCTTGAGCACAATATGGCCATCGTTCATGGTGGACCTTTTGCCAATATTGCTCACGGCTGCAACTCCGTACAGGCAACACGTTTTGCCCTTAAGCTCGGTGATATCGCCGTTACTGAAGCCGGATTCGGTGCAGATCTCGGTGCAGAGAAATTTTTTGATATCAAGTGCCAGATGGCAGGATTCAAACCTGATGCCGTTGTTCTCGTAGCAACAGTAAGAGCCCTTAAGTATAACGGCGGAGTTCCGAAGGCAGAGCTTTCCACAGAAAATCTCGATGCATTAAGAAAGGGTATCGTAAATCTCGAAAAGCATATAGAAAACCTTCAGACCTATGGCGTTCCCGTAGTTGTTGCCATAAATCAGTTTGCATCCGACACAGACGCAGAGCTTAACTTCATAGAAGATTTCTGCCGTAACAAAGGTGCTGATTTTGCTCTTTCCAAGGTTCATGGCGAAGGCGGAAAGGGCGGTGTTGAACTTGCCAATGCAGTTATCAGGACACTGGAGACTAAGGAATCCAATTTCGCACCTGTTCAGAATCTTTCAGAATCACTTTATGACAAGATCAATTCAGTAGCCATCAATATCTATGGAGCTGACGGTGTGGATTTCGAGCCTAAGGCAAAGAAAGCTCTTGATAAACTCACAGAGCTCGGTTTCGGAAATGTACCTGTATGCATGGCAAAGACCCAGTACAGTCTCAGTGATGACCCAAAGAAGCTTGGCAGACCTTCAAACTTCCGTATCACCGTGAGAGAGGCTTATGTATCTGCCGGAGCAGGTTTCATAGTATGCCTCACAGGAGATATCATGACTATGCCGGGACTTCCCAAAAAGCCGGCCGCCTTTGATATCGACGTGGTTGACGGAAAGATCGTAGGATTGTTCTGAGGATATTTATTCGACTCATGAAATATAAGATCAGGGTGCATCTAACCGGTGTTCCCCTGATCACAACCAATGTTTTAAGAAAAGAGATGAATTATATGGCTAAATTAGCAGAATGGCTTTCAGATATATCTTTTGATACCTTACAGGGAAACCCGGCCGGATCCGTTGTAGAAGAGGTAGTATTCGACTCCAGAAAAGCTGCACCTAAGACAGTATTTGTATGCATGAAGGGTGCCAATGTTGATTCCCACAAGTATATCCCTGATGTAATCTCCAAAGGTTGCACCGCAATTGTAGTGGAAGAGAATCTCTCCGAAACCGGTATCGATGAAACCGCCCTCAATAAGGATATCACTATAGTTAAAGTTGAAAATTCCAGAGAGGCCCTTGCAAAACTCAGTGCAGCCCGCTTCGGACATCCGTCAGAGGAGCTTACTGTCATCGCCATTACAGGCACCAAGGGAAAAACCACAACAGCACATATGATACATCAGATCCTGGAGTCAGCCGGTAAAAAAGCCGGCTGCATCGGAACTACCGGTGTGGAGTATTGCGGAAAACATATACCTACAAAAAACACTACTCCCGAGTCCTATGACCTCCAGCATTATTTCAGGGATATGGTGGATGAAGGATGCAGTTATGTTGTTATGGAGGCTTCCTCACAGGCCTTCAAGCTTCACAGAGTGGATGCCATCACCTTTGATTTCGGCATATTCACAAACATTGAGCCCGATCACATCGGCCCTAATGAACATGCGGATTTCGAAGAATATAAATTTTTCAAGAGCTGTATATTTAAGCAGTCCAAAACAGGAATCGTAAACCTTGATGCAGATTACGCAGCTGAGTTTATAGAAAATGCCCCTTGCAAGATTTACACTTATTCTCTGGAAAAACCGGCTGATTTCACAGCAGATGGTATAAAACCGATAAATGACCATGAATTTGTCGGTGTTGAGTTCCAGGTTCAGGGCCACACAGATCTTTCGGTACGCCTCGACATGCCCGGAAAATACAACGTTTCCAATGCTATGGCCGCCATTTCCTGCCTTACTCTGGCAGGAATAGAAAAGACCTCTATGCTCCATGCTCTAAGCAGGATTAAAGTTGACGGCAGAACAGAAGTAGCTTTCAAAAACAAAGATATGTCGGTGCTTGTTGACTATGCTCATAACGAAATGGCCATGGAAAACCTTCTGGTCACACTCAGGGAATATGCTCCAAAAAGACTTGTTGTCCTTTTTGGCTGCGGAGGAAACCGTGCAAAGGACAGACGTTACGGCATGGGCAAGGCTGCAGCCAAATATGCTGACTTAAGCATTCTTACTGCTGACAACTCCCGTTTTGAAGAGACGGAGGACATCATCAATGATATTAAGTCAACATTGGTTCCCGCAGGAGGCAAATACGTTGAGATCCCTGACAGAAGAGAGGCCATTGAATATGCCATGACTCATGCAGAGCCGGGTGACATGATAGCAGTTATCGGAAAAGGTCACGAGGATTACCAGGAGGTAAAGGGTGTACGCACACATTTCCTTGACCGTGAGGTTATAGCCGAGACTGCCGTAAAATTTAACCTTTGATCAAAAGCACAGATTCATGTCTCCATGCATGATCATTGATAATTATTCATTAAAAAATATACAACCGGGTATCTCAAACCCGATAAACTATTCTAAGAAGGACACTTTATGATTACCGCAGATAAAAGTTTTGGTTTTACAGATGATGACATAGAGGAGATAGTACTTGACTCCCGAAAACAAATGAACCATGCATTGTTCGTTCCCATCATCGGCGAACGCAGTGACGGACATGACTATATCGACATGGCCATACAAAACGGTGCAGTTGCCGTTTTGAGTTCGAGAGATATTTCTCCACTGAAGGAAAAATATCCGGATGTAAGATTTTATCAGGTAAATGATACAAAAGAGGCCCTTCAGGAGATAGGTTATATGGAGCGCCTTAAGTTCCATGGCACGGTTATAGGTGTAACAGGTTCCGTAGGAAAAACCACCACCAGAACCATGATAGCCACAGCACTCAGTGCCGGAAAAAAGGTATTTCAGACCGCCGGCAATGCAAACTCCCAGGTTGGAGTTCCTATTACAATGTTCCAGATGGCCCGCTCAGGAGCAGATATTGCGGTTATCGAGCTTGGAATGTCCGAGCCGGGAGAGATGACAAGAATCGCTCAGATCGCCTGTGTGGATGCCGCAGTCATTACCAATATAGGTATCGCACATATAGAGCAGCTTAAAACCCAGGAGAACATTCTCCGGGAGAAGCTTCATATCCTTGACGGTACACCTGACGGTGGTATCCTTTATGTCAATGCGGATGATCCTATTTTAAGCAAACTCACCCCGGACATTATCCATGACTTCGGAATAGCAAAGGATATCAGTCTCACCATAAGACAATACTCAAAGGATGACTATCCTCTGACACTTTCCGTCAAGGGTGATCACATGCTTCAGAATGCTTCGGCAGCCATGCATATAGCGGAATTTGCCGGCGTAGATACGGAAGAGGCAAAGGATAAACTCATGTCCTTCACCGGAGTCACAGGTCGCGGAGAAACCTTTAAAACCAAAGACGGCGTCACAATCATAGACGATGCCTACAACGCATCACCTGTTTCCATGAAAGCAGGTCTTGACACCTTATCACAGCTTGAAGGAAACCGGAAGATCGCAGTTCTTGCAGATATGCTTGAACTCGGAGAGAATACTTTGGATTATCACCGAGAGGTCGGTGTATACCTTGCTACTCTTCCTATTGATGTAGTATTTCTTTACGGTGAAAAAGCCGCATCTATAGGCTCCGGAATCAACGCAGCCTTTGATGCCCCCGATATTTCACTTGGTGACAGCGATATCAGGAACAGAGCCGAAAAAAAGCCAACCATAGAATATTTCAATGATTTTTCAGAGCTTAAAAATACTATACAAGCCATTGCAAAGGATCAGGATGTGATACTTTTCAAGGGTTCCAACAGTATGAAGCTTACTGAGATCGTTAAAGCCTTTAAACAGGATATTGTATAAATGTACGCAAAGATCATAGTAGACATTACAAACGAAGCTCTGGACAGAGCTTATACATATCGAATACCTGAAGGAATGAAGGTACACGCCGGGGATAGAGTTTCTATCCCCTTTGGTGTTTCTAATGCCAAAAAAACAGGCTATGTCATAGGTCTTACAGATACCGTGGATTACGATCCCTCCCGGGTGAAAGATATCAAAGAGGTTCTGAATAACGCGATATCCGTTAAGGAACAGCTCATAAGTCTTGCCTCCTGGATGTCAACCGAATACGGAACAACTCTTATCCAGTGTCTGAAAACCGTACTTCCGGTAAAACGCGCCGTACGAAAGAATTCCCGCCGTATAGATCCTCTTTTAAGGTATCAGGATGAAAAGGATGATTACCATGAGCTGAATCCCGAACAAAAGGCCGCTGCCGATACTGTGATCGATGGCTTCAGGAAGTGCCGGAACACTTCAGAATCCGCTGCGGAATCAGCTGAAGAATCCATCCCGGACTCCGAAAGTCTCAGTGGCACCTGCACAAAGGATGTACCCCGGTATCTTCTTCATGGAATAACCGGTTCAGGAAAAACCGAAGTATACCTTCATGTAATGGAGGAAGTCATAAGGTCCGGCTATAAAGTCATCATGCTCATACCTGAAATCTCCCTCACATACCAGACTGTTATAAGAGTCTCTACCAGATTTAAGGGCCGTGTGGCGATACTGAATTCACGCATGAGCATGGGAGAACGTTACGAACAGTATATGAAATGTGAGAAAGGGGAAGTAGACATACTGGTGGGTCCCCGTTCAGCCATATTCGCTCCCTTTGACAGGCTTGGCATCATAATCATGGACGAAGAGCACGAAGGTGCCTACAAATCAGAAACAGCGCCCAGATACGAAACCCGGGAGGTTGCTTACCAAAGAGCAAAATTGAGCCAATGCCCCGTTTTATACGGTTCCGCTACCCCTTCTGTACATATATACACAGAAGCCCTGAGGGGAAACATCACTCTTCTTGAACTTCACAGAAGAGCAAGACTGGGCTCAAATCTCGCCGAAACCGAGATAATAGACTTACGAACCGAACTTGAAAACGGAAACCGCAGTGTCTTTTCGGAAAGACTTTATGAGCTCATAAAGGAAAAGCTTTCAGCCCGTCAGCAGATCATGCTTTTCATGAACCGGAGAGGGTACAGCAATTTCGTATCCTGCAGAAGTTGCGGACAGGCCATAAAATGCCCTCACTGCGATGTTTCCCTGACTCTTCACAGAGACGGGATACTTCGATGCCACTATTGCGGTTATGAAACACCGCTTATGAAAAAATGCCCCGGCTGCGGAAGCCCTTATCTTGCACCCTTTGGCTTCGGAACCGAAAAACTTGAAAGCCTTGTGAAAAAGACATTTCCCGAGGCCGTTGTGATCCGTATGGATGCAGATACCACCAAAAACAAGGGCGGTCACGAAAAGCTCCTGGAGCAGTTCAGAAACCATAAGGCAGACATACTCATAGGAACCCAGATGATAGTAAAAGGGCACGACTTCCCGGATGTGACCCTTGTAGGTCTCATAGCTGCAGATTTAAGTCTTTCGGCACCTGATTTCCGGTCTTCCGAAAGAACCTTTCAGCTTATCACCCAGGCAGCGGGAAGAGCAGGCAGGGCAGGAGGCCCCGGTAATGTCATTATCCAGACCTATCAGCCTGATCACTACGCCATAGCTCTGACAACCACTCAGAACTACAAACTGTTTTACGAAAAAGAAATCGGCTTCCGTAAACTAATGGGATATCCGCCTTTGGAATACCTCATGACCATACAGCTCTTATCGAAGGACGAAGAAATGCTTTCACTTATCAGCAGTTCAGTGTCTGAGCTGTTTAAGCCGGAGTGTTCCGAAAAAAAAGCAGAGTTTATCGGTCCCCTGGAGGCAAGCGTATATAAGGTGAATGACATATACCGAAAAATCGTGTATATTAAACATCCCGGACATGATATAATCATACAGTTAAGGGACAGATTCACTGCACTTGTCCGGGAAAAAGACAAGCGTGGATTTGTTATGCTTAACTATGACCTTCAGTAAATCCCATGTGCCGGAGGTTTACGGTTAAATCCACCTGACCCGCGGCCTGTGATAAAGAAACTATATTTTCAGAATGGAGTAAAAAATGGCTTTAAGAACAATCAGAGTAATCGGCGACCCAATCCTTGAAAAGGAATGCAAGCCTTTAAAAAATATTTCCGACCGTACAAAGGAGCTTATCATGGATATGTTTGAAACCATGTATGATGCCAATGGTGTCGGACTCGCAGCTCCACAGGTTGGTATACTTCGCCAGCTTTTTGTTGTTGATATCGGAGATGGCAAACGTTACGTATGCATCAATCCTACAGTAACCGCCATAGGAGAAGAGTGCCAGACCGGAGAGGAAGGATGTCTTTCAGTACCGGGTAAGGAAGGTGTTGTAACACGTCCTCTTAAGGTACATGTAAAGGCCTATGACATTAACATGGAGGAATATGAGTTTGATGCAGAGGGTCTCCTTGCCCGTGCCATGGCTCATGAGAACGATCATCTCCACGGAATCCTTTATACCGAAAAGGTCGAAGGTGAACTGGAGGATGTAACATACGAGAATCTGGAAGAGTACGAGGACGAAGAATAAAGCTTTTTTCATACATATGAATTTAAAGATGTAACAAAAAAACGGCTTATACTTAGGAGGTAGTCTTTTGAAAGTCATATTTATGGGTACACCTGATTTTGCGGTTTCCACACTGGAAGCATTATACAAAGCAGGACATGAGATAAGCCTTGTGGTGACGCAGCCGGACCGTCCGAAAGGCCGCCACGGAGAAGCGCAAAAAAGTGACGTGAGAATCGCCGCAGAAAGTCATTCTATCCCGGTCATTACACCTTTAAAAATACGAAATGACGAGGAGGCTAAAAAACTCCTAAAGGATCTTACACCGGATGTTATAGTTGTAACCGCCTTCGGTCAGATACTCCCACAGGATATCCTCGACATCCCAAAGTATGGCTGCGTCAATGTTCATGCTTCACTGCTTCCAAAGTACCGTGGAGCTGCACCTATCCAGTGGGCAGTCCTTAACGGCGATCGGGAGACCGGTGTCACCACCATGCAGATGGATGCCGGGCTTGATACAGGTGACATTCTTCTCACCAGAAAAATAGCTCTGGATCCCAAGGAAACCGGCGGAAGTCTTTTTGATAAACTGGCTGTTCTCGGTGGTGAACTCATTGTAGAAACCCTTGATAAGATTGCTGACGGAAGCATTACCCGCACTCCCCAGGATCATGATGCTGCGACTAAGGTAGGCATGTTTACCAAGTCCTTCGGTCTCATCGACTGGTCCGGGCCGGCAGCAACTATAGAGAGGAAGATCCGCGGACTTAACCCATGGCCATCAGCCTACACTTTCCTTTCCGGAAAGCAGCTGAAGCTCTGGGATGGAGATGTTGTTTCCAAAGAATACTTTGATGCAGGAGCATTTGAAGAAGCCGCAGTATTAACTTCAGACAGGACTCCGGAGAATTCCGATAAATCTATGGAGGGACGTCTTTTCACAGACCATAAGAAAAATCTCATTGCCGTCTGTGGAGAAGATTTCCTGAAAATCAATGAACTTCAACTTGAAGGCAAAAAACGTATGACAGCCGCCGATTTTCTGAAGGGCTATCGTTTTTAATAACAGGAGGTGATCACTATGTATTATCCAATGTTTTACGACCCGACTTATATCCTTGTTTTGATAGGTGTGGTTCTCAGCATGATCGCGAGCCACAATGTACAATCAACCTTTGAAAAGTATTCACATGTACAGGCTTTTTCCGGGCTTACCGGAGCACAGGCCGCAAAAATGATACTCGAGAGAAACGGTATCAACAATGTCAGAGTCCAGGGCATAGCCGGTAATCTCACCGATAACTATGTACCAAGTCAGAAAGTACTGAATCTCAGTCAGTCGACTATAAACAGCACCTCCATCGCTGCCATCGGTGTGGCTGCACATGAGTGCGGACACGCTATCCAGGATGCGAAAGGCTATTATCCACTGGTACTTACGAGAACCATCTCTCCCTTATGTGCCATTGCTTCTAAGCTGTCTATTCCGCTGATATTATTCGGATTCATCATAAGTATGACTTCACTTATACAGATTGGCATAATCGCCTTTGCAGTTGCCATATCTATCCAGCTTCTGACTTTACCCGTGGAGTTTGATGCTTCCAGAAGAGCTGTTCAGACTCTGGCAGAGTACGGTATGGTGAATGACAACGAGCTTAACGGCATCAAGGCCGTTCTCAAAGCTGCCGCATTAACCTATGTTGCGGCTGCCGCATCTTCAGTTCTGCAGCTTTTACGTTTAGTTTTACTCACACAAGGAAGAGGAAGACGAAGAAGATAGGACGTCTATGGAAAATAAAAAGCCATTTAAAAAACACTTTAATAAAACTTCCCGCCCGTATACGCACACCGGAAAGCCTCAGGAAAAGACCGCAGTTACACCGCGGTCTATTGCGATTTATAGCCTGAATAAAATCCTGGAGGAAAAACTGTTTTCCCACATCGTTCTGAGAGAGCAGCTCCAAAAATACACCAATCTCACAGAACGCGACCGCAATTTCATTACACGTCTCGTTGAGGGAACTCTGGAGTATACCGTCCAGATTGATTTCATTTTGAACAGGCATAGTAAAACTCATACCAAGAATATGGATCCTCTGATAAGGACCGTCCTTCGTATGTCCTCATACCAGATTTTATATATGGACAGAGTCCCTGACAGTGCAGCCATTAACGAGGCGGTCAGCTTCATTAAATCACAAAGTGACAAAAAAATATCATTTCTGTCAGGCTTTGTTAATGGAGTCCTCCGCACCATATCAAGAGAAAAGGAGACTATATTTGCTGACCTTGCCCATACCGGAAAGACACCTGCCTATATTCGTCTGAGCACACCTTTATGGCTTTATGATTATCTCAGGGTTATGTACGGAAGAGAAACCACAGAGCAGATGCTTGACTGGTTTTTAAAGGGTTCAAAGAAGAACTATGTACGTTTTAAGGACGGACACTCTGAGATCATGGATGGTAATATCTCAAAAACAAAGCTCTTTAAGAGCGGCGACATAACTGTCCAGGACTATGCTTCACAGCAGGTCGGAATAGAGGCCGATCCTCATGCAGGAGATCTGGTGGTAGACGTTTGCGCCGCTCCCGGCGGAAAAAGTTGTCATATAGCCGAGCTCCTTCAGGGAACAGGTCATGTTGACGCAAGAGACCTTACAGAAGATAAGATCACACTTATCAACGAAAACATTGAAAGGCTTTCCCTTGAAAATATTTCCGCAAAGGTGTTTGACGCAAGAATACCGGATCCTTCACTTCTGGACGAATCCGGCAACGGAAAAGCGGACATCGTTTTGGCGGATCTTCCGTGTTCCGGACTTGGAATCATGGGCAAAAAGCCGGACATCCGTTTCAATACTTCATTAAACAGCATAAAGGAACTCCAGTCACTTCAACGAGAGATCCTTACAACCGTTATAAACTATGTTAAACCCGGCGGAAAGCTTATATATTCCACCTGCACACTCAGCAAAGAGGAGAATGAAGACAACAGGGATTTCATACTTTCCCTTCCGGGATTCACTTTAGAAAAGGAAAAGAAGTTCCTTCCGGGGGAACCTTCGGATGGCTTTTACCTTTGTGTGTTCAGGAGGGCCTGACAGACCGGAGTTTTTTACCCGGAATCACGAGAAAGCGCCAGAATCCGAACAGAAATAACCGGATTTATCAAAATGAAAAATATACGAGACTTTGAAATAAAGGAATTAACAGAATTAATAGAAAGCATGGGGGAGAAGTCCTTTCGCGCAGCACAGCTTTATCAATGGCTTCACGTGAAGCTTGCTGACGGTTTCGACGAAATGACCAATCTCCCGAAGTCTCTCCGGGAAAAACTTTCAGAGGACTACTATGCCACACTGCCGGAGACCGTTGAGGTTCTCACCTCTCAGATCGATGAAACCAAAAAATTCATAAACCGCATGAAAGACGGTCATGTGATCGAGTCAGTCTGGATGAAATACCAGCATGGCAATTCAGTATGTATCTCCAGCCAGGTAGGCTGCCGCATGGGCTGCAAATTCTGTGCTTCAACCCTGGATGGCCTTGCCCGAAATCTCACATCCGGTGAAATGCTCGGGCAGGTTTACCGGATGGAAAAAGACACCGGCGAAAGGGTAGACAATATTGTCATCATGGGTTCCGGAGAACCTTTGGACAACTATGATGAATTCACCCGTTTCATCCGTATGATCTCAGATAAAAACGGGCTCAACATTTCCCGCAGAAATATCACTGTATCCACCTGCGGCATTGTTCCCCGTATAAGAGAACTGGCTGACGAGAATTACGGTATCACTCTGGCCCTGAGCCTTCATGCGCCAAATGACGAAACCCGTAAAACCCTTATGCCTATAGCCAATAAATACTCTCTGTCGGAGATAATGCCTGCTATAGAGTATTATTTCGAAAAAACCGGACGTCGTGTAACATTTGAGTATTCTGTAGTTGAAGGTGTCAATGACAACAAAAACGAGGCGCAGCAGCTTGTCCGCCTTATACATGGCATGAAACAGAAGGGCAGGCTCCAGTGTCATGTGAACCTCATTCCTGTAAATCCCATTAAGGAAAGAGACTGGAAACGTCCGGACCGCAGCAAGATCGAAGCATTTCAGCATATCCTGGAAAAGAACGGCATCGCAGCCACCATACGCAGGGAAATGGGCTCTGATATCTCCGGTTCCTGCGGACAATTAAGAAGAGATTACCTATTTAAGGAGTAGATGATGGACTTTTTTGCAAAAACAGACAAAGGCCGCAAAAGGCGTATGAATCAGGATTACGTTTTTGCGACTTCAAAGCCTGTAGGGGTATTACCTAATCTTTTCCTCCTTGCCGACGGCATGGGAGGTCATAAAGCAGGTGATTTTGCCTCGCGTTTTGCTGTGGAAGAGTTTAAAAAATACATCAGTGAAGCACCAAAAGACATTACATCTGTTCAGCTTATACAGAACGCCATTTCCTCTGTTAATGAACGTCTGTACAAACTGTCAATGGAAGATGAAAACTATAGCGGTATGGGCACAACTCTGGTATCAGCATTTATTGATGATAATGTCATCACCGTAAGTAACATCGGAGATTCCCGAGCTTATATCATCCACGGAAATACCATAAAGCAGATCACCAGGGATCATTCCTACGTGGAAGAAATGGTCAGACGTGGTTTTATGCGCCGTGGTTCACAGGAATACCTTAATTCCAGAAATATCATAACCCGTGCAGTGGGTATCGAACCCCGTGTAGCTGCCGACTTTTTTGAAGTTGAACTGTCTGAAGGAGACTATTTTCTTATGTGTTCAGACGGACTCAGCAACATGGCAGACAATGAAAGTATCCGTAACATCATCCGTGAACGGAATTCTGTCGAAAACAAGGTTCAGGCATTGATCGATATAGCCAATATCAACGGTGGTAAGGACAACATCGGCATCGTACTTGTTGACCCTTACAGAGAGGAGGCAGAGTCATGATGATTCAGGAAGGACAGCTCCTTGATGACAGATACGAAATTGACTCCCTCATCGGTCAGGGCGGAATGAGTTATGTTTATCGTGCCACAGATAAGAAGATGGGACGTGCTGTGGCCATCAAGGTACTGAAAGAAGAGTACTGTGAAGACGAAGATTTTATTAAGAAATTCCAAAATGAGGCTCAGGCTGCCGCGAAACTCAATCATCCGAATATAGTTGCAGTTTATGACATCGTAGATAATCACGAGGATAAGCTCCACTATATTGTGATGGAGCTTGTGGAAGGCATTACTTTAAAAACTTATATTCAGAGAAAGGGCGCCATGGACTCCAGGGAAGCCATCGCTCTGGCACTTCAGGTAGTGGGAGGTATCGAACAGGCTCACAAAAACGGCATAGTACACCGTGACATCAAGCCTCAGAATATGATAGTTTCCGATGACGGCACTGTTAAGGTAGCCGATTTCGGTATAGCAAGAGCTGCCACTCAGCAGACCGTAAACACAACCGTCATGGGCTCGGTACATTATATCTCTCCCGAACAGGCACGTTCCGGACAAGCTGATGAAAGATCTGATATCTACAGCTTCGGCTGCACATTATATGAAATGCTTACAGGTAAGGTCCCTTATGACGGAAGCACCTCCGTTGCCGTGGTATTTGCCCACATGGAGAATAAGATTCCCAGAGTTCGCGATCTTGTTCCTGAAGTTTATCCGGCACTTGATATAGCAGTCTTCAAGTGTATGCAGAAGCGCCCGGGCAAACGTTATCAGCACATAGGAGAACTCGGTGAGGATCTCAGGAAAGCTCTTAAGGATCCCAGTGGTTCTTTCTTTAAGGGAAACATTCCTGAGGATCTGGATGATACAAGAATACTTTCGCCTGCTGAGCTGGATGAACTTAAGTCCATGCAGGATCAGTCAGGTTCAAAAGAGCAGCCTCAGTATAGCGGAATACTGGGTTTCCTTTATGATCACAATATAATAAAAGATCACATTATGCTTTCCCGCATCATTACAATCATATGCGGTATCGCAATACTGATCCTTGTTCTGATCATCGGAAAAAATGCAGTTGAGTTCTTCACCCGTGACACAACTCCTTTGGAAACAACAGCTGCCACGACTGAAGAAACCGAGGAAACGACTGCTGTCAGCATTACCATTTCCGCCCTTGAAACACGTATTCAGGGCATAATCGGTCTGACAATAGATGAAGCGGAAGATGAACTCAGTGAATACGGAATCAGGATATTATCATCCGGTGCCGAATATTCTGACACCTATAATGAGGGTGTTATCATCAGCTATCCCGACAGGGATTATACTGCCGGAAGCACCATAGAGGTTACTGTTTCCAAAGGTCCACAGACAATTGTTTTTTACAATAAAAACAATCCTTATGACCTTAGTTCTCTCAATGAGACAAAATTTCAGGATATTGAGACCCGCCTTAAGGAGCGCGAAATTCCGTACAGCGTAACTGAGGAATACTCGGATACGATTCCGGCAGGATATGTGATCCGGACAAACAAACCCGATTCATCAGGTTCTGAACCGCTTGAGATAGTGGTTTCAAGAGGACTTAATGCGAACGTTGTCAATGTTCCGGATCTTAAAGAATACACAGAAACAGATGCCCTGACAACCTTGTCACTTCTTGAACTGACACCGGGAAACATTTCCTATCTCCCGGACAATACTACAGAAGAAGGTATCGTGACCGGACAGTCCATAGCAGCAGGAACTCCTGTACCGAAGGGCACCACCATAAGCTTTACTGTTTCGGCGGGACCTAACGGAATTGCCAGTGTCAAGTCGGTAGAACCGGGAGAGCTTGAGACGATAGCATCAGGCAATGACGGCTGGTATAGTTCTATCAGTACAACCGTTTCCCTGGGATCAGGTGCAGAACCCGGATCAAGTGAAACCATGCTTGTATCCATACGACTCCGGCAGGATGTGAACGGAGAGGAGCACTACAGAACTCTTCAGGAAGCCCGTTCCTATGCCGTCGGAACAGAGCTTCAGGTTGTATTCCCGACTATAAAGGGTGAAGAAGGAATAACTTCAGGTGTCGTTGAAGTTGTTAATGCCTCCACCGATACTGTCATTGCTTCCTTTGCATGTGCTTTCTCCCCGGAGGAGTAGGCTGCTTAATCGAGTAGGGGGAAGGCACCCCTACTCGATGTCACGTTGGCCTTCAAATGAATATAAATATTCGCTTGAAGGCCGTATCGCGCAAACTAAGATTCATGAGGTTGAAATGTCTTTAAAAGGAAAAATCTACAAGGGAATAGGAGGTTTTTATTACGTTCACACGGGAGAAGGTGACTACGAGTGCCGTGCCAAAGGTATATTCCGAAATCGTAATGAAAAGCCTTTGGTTGGAGATGATGCGGAGATTGAGCCGGTCCAGGACAGTGAAAAGGAACGGGAAGGCTCCGTTATCCGCATCCTTCCAAGGAAAAACCAGCTGATACGTCCGGAAGTTGCCAATATTGATCAGGCAGTAGTTGTATTTGCCTTGAAGCACCCGGATCCTAATCTGAGTCTTCTTGACAGATTTCTCATCCATATGGAACAGCGGGACATACCTGTGGTCATTTTTTTCAATAAAGTAGATCTCATTGATGTTCCTGAAAGTGACTTTCCCGAAGAGTCTCAGGAAACCTCTGTTCCAAAGTGGAAAAAGAAGAAAGACAAAGCTTTATCGATTCCGGAAATTCATGCAGAGCACCCGGAACTCATCCCGGAGATATACAGAAACGCAGGATATAAAGTTCTGGAAATAAGCACAAAGTCCGGAGACTGTTATGAAAGAATCATAGAGGTTCTCCGCGGAAAGACCACAGTTCTTTCCGGCCCCAGCGGCGTAGGTAAATCCTCCATCACAAATCTTATACATCCGGATGCCAATATGGAAACCGGAGAACTGAGCCGTAAGATTGAGCGAGGAAAAAACACCACGAGACATACAGAATTTTTCTATATAGATAACGACACCTATGTGCTGGATACTCCCGGTTTCACTTCTCTCTATGTCAATGACATCGATCCGGAACGGCTTATGTACTATTTCCCCGAATTCGAGAGCCACAGACAAAACTGTCGTTTTAAAACCTGTATCCACATAGGAGAAAAAGACTGTGCTGTAAAAGATGCTGTACAGAAGGGCGAAATATCCAGAGAACGTTACGACAGTTATGTACTTCTATACAATGAACTGAAATCACAACGAAGATACTGATCTTTTCAATGTCACCGGTTCATTCGTTAAGTATAAAAGGACTTATCACAAAATGAAAAAACTTGCAGTTATAAATGACCTTAGCGGCGTTGGCCGAAGTTCTCTTTCCATACAGTTACCTGTGGTATCTACCCTTTCAGTTACCGCATGTCCTGTGCCTACAGCCATTTTGAGCAGTCATACAGCATTTAAAGAAGTCGCAAAAGTTGATTTTAAGGATCATCTTTCCGGTTTCTTTGATGCCTGGAACAAAAACGGCTTTAGCTTTGATGGAATCCTTATAGGATATCTCGGGGATACGGAGGAACATCCTCTGATAGAAGACTTTATCAGGGAACAAAAAAAGCGAAATCCTGAACTCACGGTTATACTTGACCCTGTAATGGCTGATAACGGAAGTCTTTACCGTCATATGACACAAAAACATATTGAAGCAATGCTATCTCTTGCAAAGTATGCCGACCTCCTTACACCGAATCTCACTGAAGCCGCGCTCCTGGCTGATTTTGATTATGAGGGCATGAAGGAAACCCTGAAAGACTGCAAGCTTGACGCAGCCAAAGGTATGGTTTTCAATTCCTTATTGTCTGCCCTTCATCACATAACACCCGGAGCGATCATAGTTACCGGAATCGAAGAAGAGAACGAAGCAGGAGAAAAAATGCTTTTAAATGTCCTTTCCGAAACCGATGGAGATCTCAGATTCATCCGTAATCCCCGTACAGGAAACGGAAGACCGGGCACAGGAGATCTTTTCAGTGCCATTATAAGCGCTAAACTCCTGAAGGGTACAGATCACGAGAAGGCATGTCGTTCCGCAGCAGATTTCGTCGGACTTGCAATAAAACATTCCGAAGAGCTTAATGTACCCGTTATCGAAGGTGTGCAGTTCGAAGATCTTCTCCGGCATCTTTCGGATTCAGATTAATAAGCATTCGCCTCATATAACTTGAAAATACAAAAAAATAACGCTATAGTTATTAGGTGCGTTCAGCATATATAACGAGCGTGCGTATCAAAAATCGCATGACGGCGAAACGCTGTGCTTAATTTCCGATCAGAGATCGGACAGTATTACAGATTATTTCCGGGAGGAGAGAGGATCTTATGTTAGACATTAAATTTGTCAGAGAAAATCCGGAGCTTGTAAAAGAAAACATCAAAAAGAAGTTCCAGGAAGAGAAGCTTCCACTTGTTGACGAAGTGATCAAATATGACGCAGAGGCCAGAAAGTGCCAGCAGGAGGCAGATGACCTTCGTGCAAAGAAGAATTCTGTTTCCAAGCAGATCGGTGCTCTTATGGCTCAGGGTAAAAAGGATGAGGCTGAGCAGGTCAAGGCAGAGGTTTCAAAGTATGCCGACAGACTCAAGGAGCTTGAGGAGTTACAGCCTAAGCTTAACGAAGAGCTTACAAAGCGTATGATGATCATCCCTAACATTATCGATCCGTCTGTTCCTATAGGTCCGGATGATACTCATAATGTAGAGAATGAGCGTTTTGGTGAGCCTGTTGTTCCTGATTTTGAAGTTCCATATCATACAGATATCATGGAATCCTTCGGCGGTATCGATATGGATGCTGCGGGACGAGTTGCAGGAAACGGATTCTACTATCTGCTCGGAGACATCGCTCGTCTTCATTCAGCAGTACTCAGCTATGCCCGCGACTTCATGATCGGCAGAGGATTTACATATTGTATCCCTCCATATATGATCCGTTCAAAGGTTGTGGATGGAGTTATGTCATTCTCTGAAATGGATGCCATGATGTACAAGATTGAGGGCGAAGATCTGTTCCTCATCGGTACTTCTGAGCACTCCATGATCGGCCGCTTCATCGATCAGATCCTTCCGGCAGATACATTACCTTTATCACTCACATCTTATTCACCCTGTTTCCGTAAGGAAAAGGGCTCTCACGGTCTTGAAGAGCGTGGTGTTTACCGTATCCACCAGTTTGAGAAGCAGGAGATGATCGTAGTCTGCGAACCTGAAGACTCTATGGACTGGTATGCTAAGTTATGGAAAAATACAGTAGATTTCTTCCGTTCCATGGATATCCCTGTAAGAACCCTTGAGTGCTGTTCAGGAGATCTTGCAGATCTTAAGGTAAAGTCATGTGATGTGGAAGCTTGGTCACCTCGTCAGAAGAAGTATTTCGAAGTTGGTTCATGTTCCAATCTCGGAGATGCCCAGGCAAGAAGACTTAAGATTCGTATCAAGGGTAAAGATGGAAAGATCCACCTTGCACATACCCTTAACAATACCTGTGTAGCTCCACCACGTATGCTTATTGCATTCCTCGAGAATCACCTTCAGGCTGACGGTTCAGTTACTATCCCTGAGGTTCTCCAGCCTTACATGGGCGGAACCAAAGTTCTTATACCTAACTGGAACTCCATTGAGGGTAAGAAATAATTTTTCTGAGTAAACGTTGTGTAAGTTCACCGTTTCTCCAAAATAAAACCTAAAGTCTGTTAGCGGATATCATAAAACGATCCGTTAACAGACTTTTTAATTCCCGATAGTCGGCAATATGCGGGTTTATTTACGGAGAGCCCTGTATTTTTTCGTCATTTTCTTAAAGTATTCGTAGATTGTATTAATCAATAACATACACTATAATTGTTTTACATATTTCGTCATCATCAGGGAAACATTGAATCAGTGTTTCCCTGTTTTATGATGTTATACTATGGGAGGATTCTATTGGAACCACTTATAAAGGTCAGGGATTTATATAAAATCTTCAATATAGGAACCAACAAAGTCTATGCCCTGAACGGCGTATCCTTTGATATATATAAGGGTGAGTTCATTGCAATAGTCGGAACCTCAGGTTCCGGAAAATCCACCTGTTTAAATATGCTGGCAGGGCTGGAAGCCCCAAGCAGCGGGATCATCCAGATCTCCGGCAAACGCATTGACCGGATGAATGAATCACAGCTGGTGGCTTTCCGAAGGCAAAATGTAGGTTTTATCTTCCAAAGCTACAATCTGATCCCCTCCATGAATGCCCTTGAAAATGTATCCATGCCACTTATGTTTCGTGGCGTATCCTTAGAGAAACGTACAAAAACCGCAAAGCACTATATGGAACTCATTGGTATAGGTGATCAGGGGATGCACATGCCGAATCAGATGTCCGGTGGTCAGCAGCAGCGTGTAGGTATCGCAAGGGCTTTGGTTATAGATCCAAAGATTATTTTTGCAGACGAACCAACCGGTAACCTGGACTCACATACGACAAATGATGTTCTTAATCTGCTGAAAAAAATAGTGGAAGAAGAGCACCGCACCCTGGTCATGGTAACCCATGATCCGCATATTGCTTCATGGGCAGATCGCCAGTTAAGGGTAGTAGACGGTCATATAGTAGAAACTGTCATCAATAAAGAGAGTTCCATAGAACAGGACATCCTTAGAGAAACCGGTTCAGAACCTTTTTGTGTCGTTACACCGGAAACCTGATATACGATTAAAAATCGTGAGTAAATATAAAGGTACTGTTCCGACAGTACCGGAGGAAGTATGAGAAAAGCTGTATTATTGAAAAATCTTTTGATCAAAAAATTTTTAAGCATATTCATATGTTTTTTTATGGTTCTGAGTGTCATAGCTGTCACTTCACCAATAAGTGCAAGAGCCTCCTATGTGGATACTAATCTCAATACGTTCATCCATGACGCCGATCCCACCCCTGAAGGTGTAGTAGGTCAGGATATGCAGTTGACTGTACGTATCGGCTATAACGGTAAAAACGGTCTCTACAATCCGAAAACCGAACAGATAAACAATGTAAGGGTTCGTCTTTCACAGGACCAGAATCTCATCAACACAAACGGTATAGTACCTAGTGCAAACAGAACCAATCCCTACGATCCCGACGATGAGTCAGCGGAATCAGAAGCATACAACGAAGGCTACCAGGCAGGTGCCGCCCGGGCTTACAATGCTTCCCTCGGTCTCACATACCCTGTAGACGGAGGTGTTTATCCTCTGGAGATCAACTCCTCCACCATGACTCAGGAAAAGAAACTGGGCACCCTCAAAAAGGGAGAATACGTTGAGGTCACATTTAATGTACACTTAAGAAGTGACATCAAAGCCGGTTACTACGGGGTTCCCGTATCTATATTTTATGATGTTCCAGAAAATCCTTCAGGCTCATACGGAAGCCTCAACCGGGCCGAGTTCATAAACATTTCAGTAATCGATCAGGGGGAGATAACGGATCCTGCTTCAACCGAGAAGGAATCCGCTTTTGTGGTAGGCGAAAACCAGGCTACCCCGGCTGCAAGTTATCCGTCACAGATGGCTTATACCGTGAATTTCCGAAACCAGACAAATCGCACTCTTTACGATGTAAAGGTTCATATGGAAAATGCTCTGGACCCAACTAAAGAATTCCAGAATACTGCCTATTCAAAGGCCAGTGCCTCAAAGCAATTCCCTTTTGAAATAAGCCAGTCAAACTATGACCAGACCTTCGAGGCGGTAACTCCCGAAGAAATCATCACCCCGGCTTATGTCCTGAATATAAAAAAGAATGCTGCCAGCGGTTATTATCCCATCGATTATACCGTGACTTACAAGCGCACACCTGATGCAACCTTACAATCAAAGGAAACTCATACCTTTTATGTAAATATCAATAACCCTTCCATGAACGACACTGAGCCTGACTCCACAAGAGAGTTCAATGCTAACGACCGTACAAAAGCACGTCTCGTTGTAGGTTCATACCATACCGAACCGGAAGCAGTTTTTGCAGGTCAGCCTTTTAAGCTGTTTGTGGAAATAGAAAATGCCAGCACGAATATCAACGCCAGTAACATTCTTCTTACCGTAGAATCCGAAAAGGTTGATAATTCCAATGTTTTCTCAACAGAAAACGGCTCCAACTCTACAGTTATAAACTCTCTTAACGCAGGTGAATCAAAGGAGGTCTCCTGGACTATGATTGCAGGCGCAGGTGTAAATCCGAGAGCCTATGCAATTACCGTAAACGAGAAGTATGACTCACCTGAGTTTAAGAATGCAGAAGAAAAAGTGACACTGGATGTAGAAGTAAAACAGATTCCCCGTCTGTCCTGCACAGGTTTCGACATCATGCCTCCAAGCGTGACAGTCGGAAGCGAATCCAATGTCATGTTCAATATAAACAATACCGGTAAGGTTATCCTTTACAATGTAACCGTAGCCTTTGAGGCCGATTCCATACAAAACACAAGTGCCTATGTCGGAAACATTAAACCGGGCGAAACGGGAAATGTTGATGCCATGATCACTGGATTTTCCCCGACAACGGATGACGGAACCATACATGTCACCATCACCTATGAAGACATTAACGGAGAGACCTCATCACAGGAAGAAACCATAAATCTTTATGTGATAGAGGATATACCTGAAGATTTAGAAAGGGTTACCCCTGAGGAGGCGGACCCCGCCAAAGCTTCTTCTATAAACTCCTTTATAATTCCCGGAGCGGTAATTGCCGGCATTCTGGGAGCATTGGGAATAATCTTCTTCATCAGAAAAAAGAAGAAGGAAAAGGAACAGAAACAGGGTACAGATGAGACTATCTGATTTATTTAAACTAGCAATAAGTAATCTCAGAAGGCGAAAAACCAGGACTTTGCTTACCATCCTTGGCGTTGTCATCGGTACGGCGTCCATAGTTGTCATGGTAAGCCTTGGTCTCGGTATGAGTGATATGATGCTCAAATCCTATCAGGATGAGGGCTCGCTCACTCTGATCCGGGTCCGTGAAAGCTACGAAAACAGAGACAGCAGCTCAAAAAACAAGAAGCAGATGGAGCTCACGGATGAAAATGCTGAAATCTTCGCATCACTTGACCATGTGGTGAGCGTAAGCCCCAGTTTGGAGATAAATGCCACGGCTAAATGCAATGGCTATGAATCTAATTTTACGATCTGTGGTGTCTCACAATATTATCTGGAGCAATTAAAGCTACGGGAAGGCGGCACCATTCCCGAACCCAATCAGGGTCAGCTCAGCCTTATCCTGGGAAACCAGATACTATATAACTCCTTCTATAAGCCCACTACATATGAAAGCATTGAGATCAACCCGGATAAAGATACCATCTTTTTGACATTTCCGGAAAGCAGCTACAGCGAGAAGAAAAATAACAGTTCCGAGGAAACCACAACAAAATCAAAGGCAGCAAAAAAATACATTTTTCCCATAAGCGGCATCATACGCGGCGGAAAAGAAGACTGGTCCTATGACTCTTACAATGTATATGCCGACATCGATACATTGAAACGTTTCCTGCAGAAAATATATAAGAAAGCCCTGGTCCCCAACCCCCGAACAACCAAAAACGGAAAGGCCTATACCTATTACGTATACGATACAATATATGTTTTTGTTGATGATATGGCCAATGTCAAGGACGTACAGACTCAGATTTCGGATCTTGGTTTTAGTGTAAGTTCCAATATGGAATGGCTGGAATCTGCCCAGGAGTCCCTCAATATGGTTCAGATGGTTCTGGGAGGTATCGGAGGAGTTTCCCTTCTGGTTGCCGCCATAGGCATCATGAACACTATGATGATGTCCATATATGAACGTACGAAAGAAATCGGTGTAATGAAGGTGCTTGGATGTGATATGTCAGATATCAAAAACATGTTCCTCTTTGAATCCGGCATCATAGGTCTCATGGGCGGTATCGCGGGACTTATAGTAAGCTACATTATTTCCTGCATTATCAATTTCTTCAGTTCCTCCGGGAACAATGACATGATTTCCATGTTTATAGGCTACGGCAGCAATGATGGATCTCTGTCATATATACCTCTTTGGCTGGCAGGCTTCTCCATCGTTTTTGCCATTGCTGTGGGTTCCATAGCAGGTTACATTCCGGCAGTCCGTGCCATGAAGCTTAGTCCTCTTGCGGCCATCAGGAATGAGTGATGCGAGCGGTCGGGCATCCATTTGAACGCGAGTCGCTTCGTCGGAAAAATCTAAGACAGACCCCCTAAGAACCACTAGGCCCTCGCCAAAGAAAGAATCCTGACGGATTCTTTTGAACCGCTCAAAGCCGCGCGGCTCCCAAGATTAAAAAACAAATCTTGGGCAGCAATGTCAGATATTTTCTTTATAAAAAATCTGACTTGGCGAGGGGGCTAAGGAAAATGGGACCAAGTGGTTCTAAGGGGGTCTGTCTTGATTTTTCTCGACTCAGCTCAACGCATTCAAATGGATGCCCGACCGCTCTGGTCTACATATACCTCGATTTGGTAATACCTGATATATTAGATTGAAATATTGTTTATCCTTTGTTCGGATGCTATAATTCTGTTCATGTATATCATTTACAAAATAGGGGAGTAATCATGATTAAGGTAGCAAAGTTTGGCGGCAGTTCCTGTGCCTCTGCAGAACAGTTTAAAAAAGTAAAGGAGATCATTGTTTCAGATAAAAGCAGACATTACATAGTTGTTTCTGCTCCCGGTAAGCGTGATTCCAATGATACAAAGGTTACAGATATGCTGTACCAGTTGTACAATGCTGCATCCTCTGAACAGAATTTCAATCCAATCCTGTCAAAGATTAAGGAACGCTATCAGGAGATTATTGACGGACTTGGTCTCAACCTCAACATGGATGAGGATTTTGAAAAGATAGCTCATGACCTACTTGATGGTGCCGGCAGAGACTATGCAGCATCCAGAGGTGAATACCTCAATGCAAAACTTATGGCTGCATACCTTGGTTTTACATTTATCGACTCTGCATCCTGCTTTGTATTCAACAAGGACCGATCCTGCGATTTCGCAAAAACCGAAACAGCAATCAATGATGCACTGACTGATGTTGATTATGCTGTTTTTCCGGGATTCTACGGCGCAAATGATAATGGTGATATCGTAACTTTCTCCAGAGGAGGTTCTGATGTTACCGGTTCCCTCATTGCGGCTGCCGAACATGTAGATCTTTATGAAAACTGGACTGATGTATCAGGATTTCTTGTAGCAGATCCACGTATCGTTAAGAATCCTGAAGTGATCGATTATATTACTTACAGGGAACTTCGAGAATTAAGCTACATGGGTGCCGGAGTACTTCATGAGGACGCCATCTTCCCTGTACGTAAAGAGGGTATCCCTATCCAGATCAAAAACACAAACAAACCTGATGATCACGGAACTATGATAGTACAGGACACTCTGAAAAAGCCTCGTTTCGTCATCACCGGTGTAAGCGGTAAGAAAAATTTCTGCGCCCTCAACATTGAAAAGGCCATGATGAACGCCGAGATAGGTTTCGGTCGCAAGATCCTGACAGTTCTTGAAGACAACCATATTTCTTTTGAGCATATTCCTTCCGGCATTGATACCATGACTCTGGTTATACATCAGGAAGAGCTGGAGACCTGTGAGCAGAAGGTTCTTAACGGAATACAGCGTGCCGTTAACCCTGATATGATAGAGCTTGAATCCGATATAGCACTTGTTGCTGTAGTAGGTCGAGGCATGAAGTCCTCACGCGGTGTTGCCGGAAGAATTTTCTCAGCACTTGCCCATGAATACATCAACATCAAAATGATCGATCAGGGATCAAGTGAGTACAATATCATCATCGGAGTCAGAAACGAAGACTTTGAAAAAGCAATTAAAGCAATATATAATATGTTTGTTTTAAGTGCTAAAAACTAAAGGAATCTGATCATTCTTTTACCCGGGACTTAAAAGACCCGGGTAATTTTTATCATAAAAACAATTCAGGAGATTAAGTGAAGATTTACGTTATAGGCGGTGGTGCAGCCGGCATGATGGCTGCCATAGCAGCCAAAGAAACAAATCCCGATGCCGAGGTTCATCTGGCAGAAAAAAATGACAAACTGGGAAAGAAGATTTTTATAACAGGAAAAGGCCGGGGTAACGCCACGAATGCCTGTGACATTGAAGAATTCTTCAAAAACTATGTCACAAACCCCAGATTTTTGTATTCCGCCCTTTACTCATTCACAAATGATGATGTTATTGATCTTTTAGAGAAAAACGGATGCCGCACAAAAACAGAACGGGGTGACCGTGTATTCCCTGTATCGGACCATGCTTACAGCATCACGGATGCATTGAAGCATTATATCAAAAAGCTTGGCGTTGAGATCCATTACAAAACCGAAGTACGGGCTGTTACCATAAAAAAAGATCAGGTAGCCGGAATAGAAACATCACATGGTAAATATCCCGCCGACAAAGTGATAGTCGCCACCGGCGGTCTTGCTTATCCTTCAACAGGCTCTACCGGAGACGGCTACAGATTTGCAAAAGAAGCAGGTATTACGGTTACGGAAACCTATCCCTCACTTGTCTGCCTCACGGTTCATGAACCTGATATATTCCGTTTAAAGGGTCTTACTTTAAAAAATATAGAGGTACGTATCACTGAAGACAACGGTAAAATCTACTATAAAGATTTTGGTGATCTGGACTTTATGGAGGAGGGCTTAAGAGGACCTGTAATCATTTCTGCATCTGCAGTTCTTACAAAGTATCTCAATGCTTATGATCCTTCAAAAAGAAAGATCCTGACAGTCCATATAGACCTGAAGCCTGCCCTCAATGACTCGCAGCTTGACGAAAGGCTTCTCAGGGATTTTCAGGAATTCAAAAACAAGGAACTCAGAAATGCTTTTACCAACCTGTTTCCTTCACAGCTTATTCCTGTTTTTAACGCCCGACTTGAACAGAAGGGAGTCGACATAAACAAAAAGGTTAGTGAAGTCAGCCGTGAGACAAGAAAAATCATCGTTGACCTTATAAGAAACTTTGATTATACCGTAAGCGGTACCGGAAGCTTCAAAGAGGCCATCGTCACTCAGGGCGGAGTTTCGGTTAAGGAGATATCCCCGAACACAATGGAGTCCAAAAAGGTCAAAGGCCTGTATTTTGCCGGAGAGGTTCTGGATGTGGACGGTTACACGGGAGGTTTCAATATGCAGATGGCCTTTTCAACGGGACACCTTGCAGGGCAGCAGGCAGCATTAACATGAAGCTTTCTTACAGCAAAAGTACCACACCTTCATAAGGTGCCATAAAACACCAATATGTTAATCAAAAGGTATCAGGAAAAGAAATCTTTGATACATAATTCAGGAGGAAAATATGCCATACAGTATAGCAATCGACGGACCTGCCGGAGCAGGAAAATCAACAATAGCAAAAGCAGTAGCCAGAGAACTCGGTTATGTTTATATCGACACGGGTGCCATGTACAGAGCAGTGGGACTTTACTGCCTTAACAACGGAATAAACACAAATGATGAATCTTCAGTTGTTGCCAGCATTAAGGATATAGACATTAGCATAAGCTATGACGAAGAAGGCGCACAGCAGGTTTTCCTCAATGGAGAAAATGTAAGCTCTAAAATAAGAACACAGGAAGTAGGCGCAGCTGCTTCAACAGTATCACAGTATCAGCCTGTAAGAGACCTGCTGGTAGCTCTCCAACAAAAGCTTGCCTCGAAAACCTCTGTAGTCATGGATGGTCGTGATATCGGTTCGAAGGTTCTTCCAAATGCAGATACAAAAATCTATCTTACAGCTTCGGTAGAAGAAAGGGCAAGACGCCGTGCAAAAGAACTGATGGAAAAGGGCGAGACCTGTGACATCAGGGAAGTTGAAAAAGAAATCGAAGAACGTGACTACAGAGATATGCACAGGGAGAATTCTCCACTCATTAAAGTCCCTGACGCGGTGCTTATTGACAGCTCCGATCTTACAATTGACGAAACCATAGACAGTATTCTGGATATAGTGATAAAGAGATGAATGTAACATTAGCCAAAACAGCAGGTTTCTGTTTCGGTGTTCAAAAGGCGGTTGATACTGTCTATGAGATAATCGAAAGAGAAAAAAACAAACCGGAAGGTGCCCGAAAGCAGATATATACTTACGGACCCATAGTCCATAACGAAACAGTTGTAAATAAAGTCGCTTCCTACGGAGTTAAAATTCTTGAGACAGAAGACGATCTCAGAGCACTAACTGACGGAATAGTAATTATCAGGGCTCATGGAGTACCAAAGTCCGTTTACAATATTCTGGAGGAAAGAGGGATCGAAACCATCGATGCCTCCTGTCCGTTCGTCAGAAAGATCCAGATGCTGGCGAAAAAATATACTTACGAAAAAGAAAAAGTTTTTGTCATAGGCAATCCGGATCATCCGGAGATAATCGGCATCATAGGCTGGGGAGAAGGTGATATTTCTACCATTCCTGATATAGAATCTGCCGAAAAGCTTCCGGAAGGAAACGGGCAGAGAGTTGTAGTAGTGGCACAGACAACATTCAACACGGACAAATTTCAACAAATTATTGATATTTTGAAAAAAAAGTTTTATGATGTTAATGCTATTAATACGATTTGTAACGCGACTTTCGAGAGACAGTCTGAAGCAAAGGAACTTGCAAAAAAGTCCGATGCCATGATAGTTATTGGAGGAAGCAGTTCATCTAACACAAAAAAGTTATTCGAGATTTGCAAAAACCAGTGTCCGGAAACCCAGTTGATACAGACGGTTCACGATCTTGACTTTAATTACGATGACGCGATTCAAAACGTAGGTATTACAGCTGGGGCAAGCACCCCGAAAGAAATTATTGAGGAGGTTCAAAATTATGTCAGAAATGAGTTTTGAACAGATGCTTGACGCATCATTAAAATCTATTCATGCAGGGGAGATTGTTACTGGCAAAGTTATCAGTGTTAAGCCTGATGAGATTGCACTCAACATTGGGTACAAGTCAGACGGAATCATGACAAGAAGCGATTACAGCGCAGACAATACATTAGACCTTACCACAGTAGTCAATGTAGGTGACGAGATTGAATGCAAAGTAAAGAAGGTAAATGACGGTGAAGGTCAGGTAGCTCTTTCTCACAGAGAGGCTATTGCTTCCAAGGCATCAGAGGAGCTTAAGGAAGCTTACGAGAATCAGACAGTTCTTACAGGAAAAGTTGTTCAGGTTGTTAAGGGCGGTCTCAATGTTGAAGTTAACGGTGCAAGAGTATTTATTCCTGCATCTCTTGTTTCAGATACATTCGAGAGAGATCTCAACAAGTATCAGGGTGAGGATGTTCAGTTCGTAATCACTGAGTTCAACCCTATGAAGCGCAGAATCATCGGTGACAGAAAGCAGCTTATGACTGCAACAAAGAGAGAGCAGCATGACAAGCTCTTCTCAGAGTTAAAGGTTGGCGATGTTCGCACAGGTGTAGTTAAGAATCTTACTGATTTCGGTGCATTCATCGATCTCGGCGGAGCTGACGGTCTTCTTCATATCTCAGAGATGTCTTGGGGAAGAATCGAGAATCCTAAGAAGATCTTCAAGCCGGGTCAGGAAGTTACAGCTCTCGTTAAGGAGATCAACGGTGAGAGAATTGCTCTTACACGTAAGTTCCCTGATGAGAATCCTTGGAAGGATGCAGAGGTTAAGTTCGCTGTTGGTACAACAGTAAGCGGCAAGGTAGCCCGTATGACTGATTTCGGTGCATTCATCGAGCTTGAGAAGGGTATCGATGCACTTCTTCATGTATCTCAGATTTCAAAGGATCACGTAAACAAGCCTGCTGATGTTCTTACAGTTGGACAGGATATCGAGGCTAAGATTGTAGACCTTGATGTTGACAATCGTAAGATCTCTCTTAGCATGAAGGCACTTCTTCCGGATGCTGAGAATACTGACGTTGCCGATGTAGATATCGATGCAGTCGGAAAAGCAGAAGCAGAGAAAATTGAAGAGACAGACGCTGAGTAATTTATATTGATCAGAGTTTTCAGAGCCGGACTATATGCCCGGCTCTTTTATATATCTAAAAAATGCTGTGCATAATATATCGAAAGATTACAGCTGCAGTTATCTCAACAGGCTCTGATCCTATAATTCATCTGACTATAGGAGATTACTATGGGAATGGAAATAGAACGTAAATTTTTGATTAAAAAAATGCCCGGGAACCTGGAACAGTATCCGGTACGTCTTCTGGAACAGGCTTACCTTAACTTTAGTCCCACCATAAGGATACGACATGACGAAAGTAAAGAAACCGACAAATACGAACTGACATATAAAGGTATCGGGGATTTTTTCCACGAAGAATATAACCTGCCGTTGGACAAGGCCTCCTATGAAAATCTACTGAAGAAGCATGAAGGATCAGTCATAAGAAAAAAAAGGTATATGATACCGGTCGGAAAACACACTGCCGAGCTCGATATATTTGAAGGGGAGCTTTCAGGTTTTAGTCTTGTGGAAGTTGAATTCGAAACTATCGAAGAGGAAAACTCTTTTATAGCTCCGGAATGGTTCGGCCCCGACGTCACTGCCGGTGGCGAATATACAAATTCCAGGCTGGCAAGAGGCATCCTGCCTTCGCAAAAATCCTTGATATAAGCTAAAGTACGTGTTATACTCTTGACTCGGACGTGCTTACGCGCGGGAGAAGTATGCGCATTTCCCCTGTGGGTTGCATATAAAATATTTAGAAACGATAAGTTTTGGAGGTACTCTTAATGAGCGTTAAAGTTGAAAATCTTGAAAACAATATGGCCAAGCTGACCGTAGAGGTAGACAATGCCGAGTTTTTAAAGGCCATTGATGTTGCATATAACAAGAACAAGGGACGTTTCAACATCCCCGGTTTCAGAAAAGGCCGTGTTCCTAAGGATATGATCGAGAAGACCTACGGACCACAGGTATTTTTCGAGGATGCACTTAACGAGATTCTTGATAAGACATATCCTGATGCCGCTAAGGAGTCAGGTCTTGAGATCGTATCAAGACCTGAAATCGGTGTTGATCAGATCGGCATGGACAAGAATCTTATCTATACAGCTACAGTAGCAGTTAAGCCTGAAGTAACTCTTGGCGAGTACAAAGGTGTAACTGTTGAGAAGGCTGATACAACCGTATCTGCTAAGGAAGTTAACGATAAGCTTAAGCAGGAGCTTGAGAAGAACGCACGTGTTATCGACGTAGAGCGTGCAATCAAGAAGGATGATATCGCAACCATCGATTTCGTTGGAACTGTTGACGGCAAGGAGTTCGAAGGCGGCAAGGGAGAGGATTATCCTCTTACAATCGGATCAGGAACATTTATTCCGGGATTTGAGGATCAGCTCATCGGACACACAGCAGGTGAGACTGTTGATGTAAATGTTACTTTCCCTGAAGAGTATGGCGCAAAGGATCTTGCAGGAAAGGCAGCCCTTTTCAAGACAACCATCAAGGCTGTTAAGGAGAAGCAGATTCCTGAGGCAGATGATGAATTTGCATCAGAGGTTTCCGAGTTCGATACTCTTGAAGAGTACAAGAAGGACCTCAAGAAGAGCCTTAAGGATTTGAAGGAAAAGTCAGCTACAACAGCTAATGAGAACAGCGTTATCGCAAAGGTTGTAGAGAATGCTTCTGTAGATATTCCTAAGGCAATGATCGATTCCCAGCTTGATAACATGGTTTATGATTACCAGATGAGACTTCAGCAGCAGGGCATCCCTATGGATCAGTACTTAAAGATCACAGGTCAGACTGTTCAGCAGCTCAGAGAGCAGATGCTTCCAAGCGCAGAAAGAAACATCAAGACATCTCTTGTTATTGAAGCAGTTATGAAGGCTGAAAACATTACTGTATCTGATGAGCGCATTGATGAAGAGTTCAAGAAGCTTGCTGAGTCATACAAGATGAAGTATGAAGATCTCATGAAGAATGTTACAGACTCCCAGAAGGAGAGCATGAGAAAGGATCTTTCATTCCAGGAGACAGTTGACTTCCTCGTTTCTGAGGCAAATCTTGTTAAGGCTGAGAAGAAGTCAAAGAAGTCTGACAATGATGAGTCAGCAGAGTAATTAAATTAACCGGATCCGGAATTATCAGACTATCATATATTTTAAACCGGCAAAAAGGCGATGCATATTTGTCTGCATCGCCTTTTTGTTAATAATAAGGATTGTGACCAATAGTGAAGTGACACTTCATTGTTTTCGATTTTAGACAATAGTAGAATAATCTTAAAATGGAGGGCAAAATATGAATTTCAGTGATATTACAACAATTCCTTATGTCATACAGTCAACCTCAAGAGGCGAACGTTCTTATGACATTTTTTCACGACTTCTTAATGAACGAATTGTTTTTTTAGGAGACGAAGTAAATCATGACACCGCATCTCTGGTAGTTGCGCAGCTTTTATTCCTTGAGTCCGAGGACCCGGACAAAGATATCAGCCTTTATATCAACAGCCCCGGTGGTGTTATAACAGACGGTATGGCTATTTATGATACCATGCAGTATATCAAGTGTGATGTTTCCACAATTTGCGTGGGTATGGCAGCTTCCATGGGAGCATTTCTCCTTGCAGGCGGAACAAAGGGAAAACGAATGATCCTTCCCAATGCTGAGGTTATGATCCATCAGCCATCCGGAGGAGCTCAGGGACAGGCTACAGAAATCCAGATTACAGCAGAATGGATACTCCGTACAAAGAAGCATATGGCTGAGATCCTGGCAGCAAACTGCGGACAACCTTTTGAAAAAGTCATGGCTGATACAGAACGAGATCACTGGATGACAGCAGAGCAGGCTCTCGAGTACGGCATCGTTGATCATATTTTCAAATCACGTGATCAGGGTCTTGCAAGCAAGAAATAATAATAACAGTATTTATACCGGTTCTCCACAAGAGAAGCCCGGGAACCGGCAGTTTTTATAATGAGGTATATATATGGCAATGAAACCCGAAGACAAGATCCGCTGTTCATTTTGCGGAAAGTCTGCCAAGCAGGTGCATAAACTTATTGCAGGTCTCAATAATACATATATCTGTGATGAGTGTGTGGATTTATGCCAGGAAATTCTGGATGAAGAAACCGGATCCGATGATTCTTCCGCAGATACATCTGACATCAGGCTTTTAAAGCCCAAGGAGATCAAGGATTTCCTGGATGAATTTGTAATAGGCCAGGATGATGCAAAAAAGGTTCTTTCCGTCGCAGTTTATAATCACTATAAGAGAATCACATCGAAGATTAAGGATATAGATGTACAAAAGTCAAATATTCTTATGATCGGACCAACCGGTACAGGAAAAACCTATCTTGCACAAACCCTTGCCAAAATCCTTGGCGTACCTTTTGCCATTGCCGATGCAACAGCATTGACAGAAGCCGGCTATGTAGGAGAGGACGTTGAGAATATTCTGCTTAAGCTCATACAGGCAGCAGACTATGATATAAAGCGTGCAGAAATAGGTATCATCTACATCGATGAGATCGATAAGATCACAAAGAAATCGGAGAATGTTTCCATTACCCGTGATGTTTCCGGTGAAGGTGTCCAGCAGGCTCTCTTGAAGATTCTTGAAGGCACTGTGGCTTCTGTACCCCCTCAGGGAGGCAGAAAGCATCCTCAGCAGGAGCTTATACAGATAGACACCACCAATATTCTTTTCATCTGCGGAGGTGCATTTGACGGTCTTGAGCATATTATTGAAAAGCGTATCGCATCAGGTTCCATAGGATTTGGTGCTGAGATAGTTGAAAAGAATAAGGAAAACTACGATGACGTTCTCAAAGAAGTTCAGCCTGAGGATCTTGTCAAGTTTGGTCTCATACCCGAGTTCATAGGAAGAGTACCTGTAGATGTCACATTACAGTCTCACGATGTCGACACCCTTAAGCAGATACTTACTACTCCTAAGAATGCTCTTATAAAGCAGTATAAGAAATTATTTGAGATCGACGGTGTTAACCTTGAGTTCACAGAAGATGCAGTATCCGCCATCGCGCAGAAAGCTGTTGCAAGAAAAACCGGTGCCAGAGGTCTGCGCTCCATCATGGAAGATATGATGACAGACATCATGTATGAGATACCTTCCGAGCCGGATATTTCAACAGTGGAGATAACTGAGGATGTTGTCACCAATAACGGTGATCCTGTAATAACTCATAAGGATGAGGAGCAGTCAAAGACATCACGTAAAGACTCTTCATTCTTCAATAAAGGTGAGAATCAGTCAGCATAACTCTGACTGTCGAACCATAAAGGAGAAATCATTGAAAATCTTATCAGTCAATCTCGATCAGGTATTAGGTGTCAAATCAGAGCTTCCCTCAACAGGGAAGCCTGAATTTGTTATGGCAGGAAGGTCAAATGTAGGAAAGTCTTCCTTCATTAATGCTTTTATCAACCGAAAAAATTACGCCAGAACAAGTTCGACCCCGGGTAAAACTCGAACCATAAACTTTTACAATATAAACGATCAATTTTACCTTGTTGACCTCCCTGGCTACGGTTATGCTGCAACAGGAGCCGTAGAGCAGGAAAAATGGGGACGTATGATAAACAAATATCTGGAGACCTCGGAAGATATCGAAGAAGTCATTCAGTTTGTAGACATTCGTCACGATCCGTCAAAACAGGACATACAGATGTTTGACTTTGTAAAACAGTCCACAGGATTCGAACCTATTGTTATACTGACTAAAGTTGATAAAATAAAAAGATCTCAGGTCAAGAAGCAGGTTGCAGATATAAGAAAATGCCTTAATGCAACAGAAAACTGCGTCATGATCCCTTTCTCTGCTGAAACAAAACAGGGACTTCAGGAAATCTATAAAATAATCGATGACATAATCGATTCCCCGGACAAACCGGAATAACATATCAATCAGTTTTTTTCAAAAATCGCTTGACAGTTATTATAAGAAATGTTAAGCTTCACTAGTCTATCAAGACACAGGAAAGTAGGTATCCACCTCACCTCGGCAGTACGATACTGACCCGGGTTCATATTTGATTATTACTTCGTGTATTTTCATTATGGTGGATTTGGCTTACAATCCACCATATTTTTTTGTTTTTACAGCTTGTATCACGGAGAGGAGTTTATGGCTATTAAGAAAAACGCAGACATTGAAATTAACGAACAGATTAGAGACAAGGAAGTAAGAGTCATTGGTGCAAACGGAGACCAGTTAGGTGTCATGTCATCCAAGGAAGCTTACATGATGGCGAAAGACGCTGATCTTGATCTTATCAAGATAGCAGCCAATGCGACGCCGCCTGTTGTCAAGATTGCCGATTTCGGTAAGTATCGCTATGAGATGATGCGTAAGGAAAAAGAGGCCAAGAAAAACCAGCATGTAACCGAGATCAAAGAGATTCGTATGACACCAAACATCGATACCAACGATCTCAATACAAAGTTGTCGGCTGCCAGAAAATTCCTTGAAAAGGGTAACAAAGTCAAGGTTGCTCTCAGATTCAGAGGACGTGAGATGTCCCGTATGAATCAGTCCAAGTACATCCTCGACGAGTTTGCAGAAAAATTAAAGGATATTGCAATCCTTGATAAACCTGCAAAAATCGAAGGCAGAAATATGGCGATTGTTATAAGTCCTAAAAAGTAAATTCACAGGAGGCTAATATGGCACAGTTAAAGCTTAAGACAAAGAAAGCAGCTGCTAAGCGCTTTAAGGTTACCGGAACTGGTAAGCTCGTAAGAAACAAGGCTTATAAGAGACACATCCTTACAAAGAAGACAACTAAGCGTAAGAGATGTCTTCGCAAGGATATCGTTGTTGATGCAACAAACGTAAAGACAATGAAGAAGATTCTTCCATATCTTTAATTTTTGTAGTCTTTAGAGGAGGAAATTAAAATGAGAATTAAGGGCGGATTAAACGCTAAGAAGAAGCATAATAGAGTACTCAAGCTTGCTAAGGGCTACAGAGGATCTCGTTCAAAGCACTATAGAGTAGCTAAGCAGAGCGTAATGAGAGCTCTCACAGAGTCATACAGAGGACGTAAGGAGAGAAAGAGACAGTTCAGACAGCTTTGGATCGCACGTATCAATGCTGCAGCAAGACTTAATGGTCTTTCATACAGCAAGTTCATGTTCGGTCTTAAGTCAGCTGGTGTTGACATGAACCGTAAGATGCTTTCAGAGGTAGCTATCGCTGATCCTGAGGGATTTGCAAAGCTTGCTGAGACAGCTAAGGCTCAGATCAACAAGTAATCTGATTACTTAAATCGATGACTATACCCGGTGTATACACACCGGGTATTTTTTTGAGAAGGTAATAAGATTCCGTACGATTATCACTCATTTATATCTGCAGCTTTACTTTAGATCTGCATTTCACCCAGTCTTCAGCCCTTAACCCATGGCTTATTTTGGTGTTGACGGGGCAATTCTAATATGCTAATATCTAATGGTTCGCGGAGGTGGCGGAATGGCAGACGCGCACGGTTCAGGTCCGTGTGAGGTAACACTCATGAGGGTTCAAGTCCCTTTCTCCGCAGTTAGAAAAAGATGCAGGAGCTTAAAGCTCATGCATCTTTTTTGTATCTTTCTATCTTATGATATTTCCCAGAATACCGTATGAAATAATTGACATGATGACTGAAGCCATAACCACTCCGGTAAGTATTGCAGGAATAGCCTTCCTTCTCTTCATATGAAGGAGTCCGGCTACAAGTGATCCTGTCCATGCTCCGGTTCCCGGCAGCGGTATACCGACAAATAAAACCAAACCCCAAAAGTCATACTTCTCTATGGATTCGCGGTTTTTTTCAACCTTATTTCTCAACATCATTGCAATTTTTTTTGTTGGTCCAAATTTCTCAAGTGCTACAACTATCTTTTCAATAAAGAATAGCACAAACGGAATGGGCAGAAGATTACCAACTACACATATGATCAATGCTTTAATGTATGGAACATTAAGAATTGAAGCCGCCAAAAGACCCCCTCTAAGTTCCAGAACCGGCATCATAGAGATGATAAAAACTATCATTTCCTTAGATACAACTCCCTGCAGATTCTGTGTTATAGAATTAACTAAACCTTCCATATATCCTCCTGTCGAAAACATTTATTACCAAAACATCCGGGCTTTGGAATACCATTTTAAAAGCTTTCAATCATTTACAATTTCATTACACAAGTGTCATAAAGCGCCGGTTTATCTTCCTTGAATGCCCTAGTAAGATGTGCTAAACTTGTTTGATAAGCTATTATTATATGCCATGTTTTTAGACACTTTGCAAATTTTAATCTAAACCCATATACGTGTCAAGAACAGCATGATCATACAACTGTAAGCTGAAATCAATCTTAAAACAGAAAGATGCATATATGATTAATTACGAAGATGAAATACAGCGTTTCAAGCCGAGCCTTGATGTGGATCAGATAGAAGACGCCATTGTAAAAATTGACCTCACTGATATGAATGACATAATGACCAGGCTGATTGAGGATGCAATCAAAATAAAGAAGGATTCAGAGAAATGAAATATGATTTAACCCTGGAACGCATCTCCAACTGCTACTATAACCTCGCACTGGAGCGTGCAAAATTGCGTGATCTTAGCGGGGCCGCCGAATTACTAAAGAAATCTCTTCAATTTGACAAATATCAGAAGGATGCCAGAAATCTTTTGGGGCTTATTTTTTTTGAATGCGGTGAAACAGCAGATGCCCTTGTTCAATGGATCATCAGCATGAACCTTCTTCCCGAAAACAACAGAGCGGATTATTACCTTGGAGAGATTCAGCGTAAGCCTGCCATTGTTCGTATTTGTTCAGATAATGTTAAACGTTACAACCAGGCTTTATCCTATGCCCAGAATAACAATGAAGATTTAGCCATAATGCAGCTTAACCAGGTCATCCAGGATAGCCCAAACTATATAAAAGCCCACATTCTTCTGGCTCTTCTTTATATGAAACGTGAAGACTGGGTCAAAGCCGGCAGAAGCTTATATAAAGTTTTAAAGATTGACCGGAATAATCCAAAAGCACTTGTTCTTATGGATGAGGTAAAACAAAAAACCGGGCGAAAAGAAGTCGAACAAAGCAGACTTAAGAATGCTTTTTCCCATCGTAAAATGACAGACGATGACGTTCTTATACCTCAGGAGGTAAAGCAAATATCTCCATGGATGGTCATTGTAAACATACTTGTAGGTTTAGTACTGGCTTTATTAGCCTTCAACTTACTTGTGCTGCCCGCTAAGGAAAAAGCTATTAACTCAAGCAACAACCAGGAGCTTATTTCCTATACCGAAAAACTGGACAGTGCAAACAGAGAGTACAGTGATCTGAAAAATCAGTATGATTCTCTTCAGAAACAGTACGAAGCAGCGGCTCTGCAGGTAGAACAGTTTCAAAATGCCAACGAGTCTTTTATGGGACAGTACCAGGCCCTTAACCAGATTACTGTTGCTTACGATAAAGGAGATTCTGTCCTGGCTGCACAGCTGTTCACAGGTCTTGATGCAGATCAGATAGTTGATGAGAATCTTGCTGCCCAGTATCAGGACATCAAACACATCATGGAAAGCTCAGTATACCAGGAGCTTGCCGAAAAGGCCACAAATGAGTGGAATGCAGGTTCGCAGGATACTGCTGCCGAACTATACATGCTTAGTGTGACCATCCGTGAAGAGCCGGAAAATCTCTTCCTGCTTGCAAGATTATATCAGTCCATGGGACGCACTGAGGAAGCCAATGCATTATTCGATAAAATAGTCGGTAGTTATCCGGATTCACCATATGCCGAACGATCAAGAGCAGTACGCGGCTACTAATATTGAGGATAAATCAAATGCTGAATGTTGAAAAGATCCGCCTTATGGTTCAGTTATCCATATACGAAAAAAAAGAGGGTAAAGGGATCATAGAGACAAGTAAATATTTTAAAGGTGATTATATTTCACGCGGGATTCTTACTGCATCCATCTATTACACACTTTGTTTTATCGTTATAAGTATCATAATCGCCGTAGTGAATATAGAGGAAGTGTTGCTGCATCTTAACATTTCCTTTATCATAGCTTCACTTCAATCGATTCTGTATATTTACCTTGCCGGCATGGTGATCATCATCCTTGGAGCTTATATACGATGTTCCATAAGCTATGATAATGCTCATCGCAAAAGTCTTTTCTATACAGCTAAACTTGACAAGCTGCTCCGTATGCAGGAAAACGAATTTGATTACATAGATGTAACGAAAGACGAAGCCGAATATTATAAGGAAACCGGCGGCAGTATACGAGTATACGATGACATTTCCAATACCTGGGAGTCGATACATCCACGATTTCGTACTTACGTAAAAGACGGTGGAGAGCTTTCTGATCCCGAGGGAGGCTGGCTTGATGATCCTATTGCTAATCCCACAAAGGAACACACACCTTATAGCAAGAAGGGTGAGTCCCAAAGCGGATGGCTTGATGAAGATATGGATGACGATAGGATAGATGTACTAAACATTCGGAAAAGAGATAAATGAAAGGCTTTAGATACAAATGATAAGAGTGAGAGAGTCTTTACAAAAATTTTATACAGAAAATGATTTTTGGATCTTACCTGTGATCAAGGCTGTTACTGCCTTTCTTTGCTTTTTCACAGTGAACAGCAATATAGGCTACAGCGACATGCTTTCAAATCCGCTTATTTGTATCGCAGCTTCTATTCTCTGTTCGTTTTTACCATGGACTTGTATTCCTGTCTTTTTCGGTATGCTGATCCTTGGTAACGCTTACGCAGGATCTCTGGAAATATTTCTGGTTGCAGGCATAGTCTTACTGTTGGCTGCCCTTATTCAATCAACTTTCAGAGCCGATAATGCCATCCTTATAGCCCTTGTTCCGCTATTTTTTTACATTCATATCCCATATGTAATTCCGATAATTGCAGGATTGTCATTAGGTCTTATGTCAACCGTGCCTGTATCCATCGGAGTTATGTTATACTATTTAATAGAATATATTTCTGTTAATTCATCACTGTCAAAAGCTGCCACAGGCAGTGACATAACCGCTATGGCAACGGCATATGCCGGATTATTCGGCAATCTGTTTAAAGATAAAGAGATCATCATCACTATGGCTGCTTTTGCATTTTGCATTGTAATAGTGTTTATCATAAGTCAAATATCTTTCGAGTCCAATTGGATAGTTGCCGTCATCGCCGGAGTCATATCAATCATCATAGTTTCTGTATGCGGTTATATGCATTTTGAACTGGAATTTTCATTTTTGGGAATTTTGCCGGGACTTTTTATTTCCTGCCTGATTTCTCTATTATACGTTTTTGCATTTCATGCAGTTGATTATCAGCGAACAGAACGTCTTCGCTTTGAAGATGACGATTATATTTACTATGTAAAAGCAATCCCTAAATTAAAATCATTAGATGAGGATGAGAATTGATGCCAGATATTTTTCCAAAACTGAGAAGCTGGTTTAGCCTGCTTCCGCCATTTTATCTGCCTAATATCGTTGAGATCGTGATCCTGGCCGTCATAGTCTATGAATTTTTGCTTTGGATCAAGAATACCCGTGCCTTTGCACTGTTAAAAGGACTCGCTGTCATCGGTGCCTTCATCGTTATAGCGTGGGCGATGCAGCTTTCGACAATAATGTGGTTGATTGAAAGGATCTCCACTGTATTTATCATCGCCGCTGTTGTAATTTTTCAACCCGAGCTCAGAAAAGCCCTTGAACAGCTGGGAACCCGCAACTTTTTCACAAGCTTATTCCCCGGAAGTAACATTGAAGATTCCGGCATAAATACAATAAACGAAATCATTGTTGCAACTTTTGAAATGGCAAAGAAGAAAACCGGTGCACTTATTGTTATACAGCAAAAGCAACCACTGAATGAAATAGCCGCCACCGGAATACGCATCAACGGTCTCGTTACGGCTGCACTGCTTATCAATATTTTCGAGAAGAACACGCCGCTTCACGATGGTGCTGTAGTTGTTGTGGGAGACAGGGTAATATCCGCGACCTGTTACCTGCCATTATCTGAAACAGAAATTTCAAAGGATTATGGCACCAGACACAGGGCAGCCCTCGGCATTTCCGAATCTTCAGATGCCATAACTGTTGTGGTTTCAGAAGAAACCGGTCGTGTTTCGGTAGCCGTTAACGGTGTTTTAAAGCGTGCAAATGATGCAGAGGCATTAAGAGCAATGCTGCCTGTACAAAAAGACGAATCCGATAACGATACGGCTTCAAATCGTTTTCCTTTCTTCCGCAATACAAGAAAGGAGCACAAAGTATGATCAAACGTTTTTTCACCGAAAACTTTTCTCTTAAAGCATTAAGTCTCTTTCTTGCATTTGTTATATGGGTGTTGGTTGTAAATGTTTCAAAGCCGGAAATCAACGACTCCAGAACCGTTACTTTAGAAGTATTAAACCAGGATGCCTTTGATTCTGATTTCAAAACCTGGGTTGCTGACAGGACAAGTGTAACCGTTTCTTATAATGTAAGAACAGATATGAGATCATCCATCTCGAGCTCCGATTTCCGCGCCTATATAAGCCTGTCGGATTACAGCATCACCGGTTCTGTACCCGTTTACTACGAAGTACTTAATGGTAAAGAATCAATAATAGACAACGTTCAGATACGTCCTTCTGTTGTTAAGATAACTCTGGAAAACATACAGAAAAAGAAATTCGATATCAAATACACCACTACCGGTGATCCAAAATCCGGATATCGTGTAGTTAATATCGCTTCCAGTCCGGAGTCCGTATATATAACCGGCAAAGAATCAGAGATAGGACGTATATCTGCAGTCGGCATAGAACTGGATGTGACGGGCATATCCGCAAACCAGGACGGTATAGCCCAGCTTGTATACTATGATGCCAATGGAAACAAACTGACCAATCTTCAGGGTGTGACCAGCAACGAAGAGAATATCGATTACTCCGTCACAGTACATAAAGAAAAAAATATAAACCTTCTTTCATCTGTTACAGGAACTCCTGCCGCAGGATATCAGTATGAATCAACAACCGTATCTCCCGATAGTGTGGCTTTGTCTTCATTACCCGGAGTGATAGACTCCATGACTGTTTTCCAACTGCCGGAGATAAACATTAACGAAGCACGGGATAGTGTGTCCGTATCCTTTGACCTGTCACAGATCCTTCCTGCAGGTGTTGAGTTGGCGAAAGATCAGGATCCTCAGATCAATGTTCTTGTACGTATAGAGAAACTTCCTGATGTTAATGATAATCACGGAAATCCGGCGCCTGCACCTGCACCGAACCCGTCAAACCCGGATAATCCGGCGCCTCCGGTACCCGAATCCGAAGAACCGACACACCAGACAGAGGAATCTTCCGCGCATAACGAATCCGAATCAGTTGACACGTCTGATTCGTCTTCCGAACTTGAAGAAAGCCATAGCGAAAACGAAAGAGTGGTTCATAACGGGGAAACAAAGCCGGAAGAGAGCAGTCCATCCGACGAAACAGAACTATCTCCTGAAGAGACCGCAAGAGAAGGTTCTCATAATTAATTATGGATGAAATTAAAGTACTTATCATTTATACAGCAGCCTATATACTGAGCTTCATTACAGGTAGAGCGGGTTTATCCGCTCTATCTGCAGCTTTTCTTATAGGTATTGCTGTATTTATTTATCTAAGGGAAAAGCTTTTCTCAAATGAACTTCTAAACCTCAGAGGTCTTATGGCTCTGGGACTTTTGGGAGGCGAGGGTATTGCCCGTCTGCAATTAAGTAATCTGTCTACAGACTGGACGCTTTCTACCTGGGGATCCTTTTTTATTTTTTATCCAATTTTTTATTTCATATCAAAATATACGGAGCATTTGCTTTATCAAAAGCATTTTTTCAAAACAGGATCCTCAATCGAATTAAGGGTAAGCAAACTCTTCATATTTAAAACTATAATTCTGTCTGTAACACTTTTATCCTGGGCTTGCTTCTTTTTCGAAGCATGGAAACTGCAGTTTATTCCTCTGTTCACAGTAGACACTCCCCATGCCTACAGTTATTTCCATCTTAAAGGGATTCATTATTTCACAACCCTGGCTATTTTGATTCCGGGTGTAACGATGCTTTACATTGACCAAAGACACAAGCTGTCATTACTTCCGGATATCACCTCCGTAATAGGTCTTTTGGCACCATTGATCCTTTGTATTCTTCTGGTCTCAAGATTCCAGTTTATGTTTGCAGCGATCCTTGCCATTTTTGTCACAACGGTTTCCGGAAAGAAATACAAGCTTTGGCAAATTCTTATACTTGGCATATTACTTATACTCGTATATGTGATCATCACCATAGAAAGGGCACATTCCGTGGAGTATCTTAACGGGATATTCGAAATGAAGGATCCCCACACTCCGATATTTATAACCCAGCCCTACATGTATATAGCCAATAACTATGACAATTTTAATGTAATGACTCAGGAGCTTACCGTTCATTCAAGGGGTATTAAAATGCTGTACCCGGTGATCACCCTGACCGGACTGAAATTTCTTTTTCCGTCACTGGACATGGCATTTCCTTTATTCACCAATAAGGAAGAACTCACAACCGTAACTCTGCTTTATGACGCCTGGTACGATTTCGGAATCATAGGCATTATTATTTTTGCAATCATCATAGGTCTCATCACCGGATTTATCCTTTATGCGCATGCCAAAGATGATAATCCGTTTTCAAGACTTATATATGCTGAGCTTGCTTTTTATTTCTCTTTCTCTTTCTTTACAACCTGGTTTTCAAATCCGGCCACCTGGTTTTACCTAGGGTTCAGTGTTTTGTTTTATTTGGCTTACCACATTTCAGACCGCTTTTGTTGACAAAGCGAAATCACAGAAATATAATGCTAAGGAAACACGGAATTATACGATTTTTTCTAAGAATATTGTATTATTCGAATTTTTAAAAACGGGGAGATAAAGGTATGGAGAAGAATTCAAAGACGACAGCCGCAAAGGATGAAGCACTCAAGGAATCCTTCGCTGAAATCAAAAAGGCTGCTGCAACAGTAAAGGAAACATCAAAAAAACCTGCAGCAAAAACCGAAACTGCTAAAACTACAGAAAAGAAAGAAGCTGCAAAGAAGCCTGAAGCTAAAAAAGCAGAACCAAAGGCTGAGACAAAGGCTCCTGCAAAGACAGCTGCAAAGAAGCCTGTCGAAAAGAAGCCTGCTGCAGCAAATGCTGAGGTCTCAACATATATTACATTACAGATCAATGACAGAGATTATGAGCCTTCCAAGCTCCAGGCTGATGCCATTGCCGCTGCAAAGGCCATCAAGGCTGACGTACAGTCTGTAGATGTGTATGTTAATGTTGCAGAATCTGCTGCATACTACACAATTGACGGTGTTGGAAGTTCTGATTACAGAATCGATCTTTAATCATTTTTTATTTAGTCAGCAGGAAACGGTGCACTGAGGGTGTACCGTTTTTTCTATATTTCACGGGGTGCCTATGATAACATTGCCACAGGAATTTTTAAACAGAATGAATCAGCTGCTTCAGGAGACTGACCAGTATGAGGCTTTCATCCAAAGCTACGATGCTCCTCCGATACGGGGACTGCGTCTAAACCTTAAAAAACTCATAGCCAATGAGAGCTCCTGTTCACCCACCAGGATCACTTATGATCGTCTTGTGGAAGAATGGAACCTGGAACCCCTGAAAGACGCCAGTTACATCATCCACAAAGAGAAAAAATATTACCGCGAATTCTATATGGACGAGGAATACCTTCTTAAAAAAGGTATCCGTCCCGGAAAGCATCCTTATCATGAAGCCGGTTTATATTACATTCAGGGTACAGAAGCCATGCAGGCGGTTGCACATCTCGATATCCGCCCCTTCGACAGAGTCGCCGATCTTTGCGCAAGTCCCGGTGGAAAATCAACTCAGGCAGCTGATATGCTTTCACCGGAGCTCAGAGGATTTCTTTTATCAAACGAATATGTGGCATTAAGGGCAAAGACTCTGAGTTCAAATATTGAACGAATGGGTATAACAAATGCAGCTGTTACAAATGAGGATACAGGAAGACTGGCCGATCATTTTCCGGAATATTTTACGAGAATCATTGTTGATGCACCTTGTTCCGGCGAGGGAATGTTCAGAAAAGATGAAACCGCGATAAAAGAATGGTCCCTTGAAAATGTCCGACTTTGTGCCGAACGCCAGAAGGAGATCGTTTCCAATGCTTACAGAATGCTCTCTGCCGGAGGCAAGCTCTGTTACTCAACCTGTACCTTCGAAAAAGAAGAGGATGAGGATATCAGAGATTTCATCCTTACAGAGCATGAAGATATGGAACTGATTTTCGAAAAACGTGTATGGCCGCATCTGGAAAAAGGCGAAGGTCATTACATTGCCGTTTTCAGAAAAGCCGGAAAGGATCCTTTTGAAAACGATGCTTCATCGAATGATGCATCAGCACATATTCCGGGAAACAGCATTTCTGCTATGAATTATAAGGAAGTAAAGCAAAAGGACCAGATCTATCTGATTCCATCCTTTATGCCTGACCTGAAAGGACTTCGAACCTTCAGATCAGGAATTCTCAAAGCCTCAGACCTCGGAAAGCGCATTGAGCCGGAACATGCCCTGACTCACGCCATAAACATTTACGATCCCGAAGAATTGAATAATTATGAATTATCTGTCTGCAACTATAGTTCAGATGCATCCGAAACAGAACAGTACCTGAAAGGACTTCAGATTCCGGCTCCGGATGGAGTTTCGGGAAAGGGATGGGTCATAGTAACCTGTGACGGAATAGCTCTCGGCCTCGGAAAGCTCGTAAATAATCAGATAAAAAACCACTATCCGAAAGGACTGAGGTTTACTTAAACGGATCGGTCAGGGTCCGTTTTTTTATTTTCAACGGAGCAACACGTTACTCCGGAATATGGGTTTTTACAAACCTGCCGTGATGCCGCAGACACCAATGTCCAAAAAATCATCATTATACATGATTGGAAATCAGAATAGTGAATATAGCTCTTTCCTATGCACTTCGAAAAAGCCCAGTAATTTCAACAAAAATCGGCTGTCCTTCTTTTTGGGTTACGTATAATATAACTTAAAATCATGTTGAATATTGCATATCTATAGATTACAATATATGAGACATAAACCGGGGTGTACTATGCCCTTTGTTTATATATGAAATGGAGGATAAAACATGGATAATCAGTCAACATCATCAGCTCTGACAAGAATTCAGTCACTGCTCGATGAGTTCAGCTTCGTTGAAGTCGGCCGTCTTGTTGAGGCAAGATCAACAGATTTCAACCTTGCTGAAAAGAAAGCACCTTCCGATGGTGTTGTAACCGGCTACGGAACAATTGACGGTAACCTTGTGTATGTTTATGCACAGGACTCCGCAGTTCTCGGCGGTTCAATCGGAGAGATGCATGCCAGAAAGATCGCCAACATTTACTCAATGGCGATGAAAAATCAGGCTCCTGTAATCGCTCTTGTAGATTGCTCAGGTGTCAGACTTGAGGAGGCTAACGACTCTTTGTTTGGTCTCGGACGCATCTATAAGAAGCAGACACTCGCAAGTGGTCAGATTCCTCAGATCACAGCTATTTTCGGAAACTGCGGCGGCGGACTTACAGTTCTCGCAGGACTTTCCGATTATGTTCTTATGGAGAACACAAAGGCAAAGGCATATGTCAATGCACCTGACGCCGTTATCGGAAACAAGGATGACGAGATCGCAAAGGCTGCAAAGCGCGAGGAATTCGGACTTGTTGATTTCGACGGCACAGAAGATGAGGTATTCGCTCAGATTCGTAAGTTAGTGGCTGTATTACCAGGTAATAATACAGATGGCGGAGTTCTTGATGAGAGCACAGACGATCTTAACCGTGCTGTTCTTTCATTTGACACACTTGACGCTGATGAAGCTGTTAAGCAGCTTGCAGATAACGGTATCTTCCTTGAGACAAAGAAGGGATACTCAAAGGATGTTGTAACAGGTTTCGCTCAGATCGGCGGGGAGACTGTTGCAATCGTTGCAAACAAGAGCCAGAAGCTTACCTGGAAGGGTGCAGATAAGGCAGCAAGACTTGTATCTTTTGCCAATGCCTTCGACCTTCCTGTAATTTCAGTAGTTGATGTAACAGGCTACTGCAACTGTGAATGCACAGAGAAGCATATGCCTACAGCAGCTGCAAAGCTTGCTTATGCTTACAGCAATGCTGATGTTCCTGTTATCACAGTTGTTAAGAATGCTCTTGGCACAGCAGGTCTTACATTCGGTTCCAAGGCTCTCGGTGCAGATATTGTATATGCATTCAATAACTCAAAGATTGGTGTCATGGATGCAGATCAGGCTGCAAAGGTTGTAGCTGACGGTGATGCAGAACTTGCAAAGAAGTTTGCAGAAGAGAACACCGCACTTGCCGCAGCCAAGAGAGGATATGTAGACGAGATCATCGATCCCCAGGAGACAAGACAGAGAATCGCAGCTTCTCTTCAGATGCTCGGATGGAAGAGCGTTTACAGACCAAACAAGAAAAACGGAACAGTTTGATGAGAGGAGACAGAATGAAACAGTGGTTTAGAAAAGCTGCTCTCTGTTTAGCTCTTGTACTTTCCGTTATCACACTTGCCGCTTGCGGAAGTTCAGACAACAAGACAGTTGAGTCCATTGACCCGACTATCAAGTCAGCACTTGAGCAGCAGGCAATGCAGTATGCAGAACAGAGTATCTATAAGCTTCCCGCGGAAGATATTCAGAGACAGATCGATACTGCATTTAAGACAAAGGACTCCATTAAATACAACGGTCTTACAAACTATATAAACAGCATGGATCGTCTTGGTTCCTTTGTAAGTGTGGACAGTGCCGAAGCTTCAAAAACAGAAGATGGCTACCGAATCGAAATAGATTCAACATTTGAAAAGAGACCCCTTAAGCTCACCCTTGGTATCAACGAGATGACAGGTGCAATATCAGAGATGACCTTTGAGCCGCACTATGAAATGCCTGAACTCATGGCTGATGCCGCAGGCAACCTCATTGTTGGTATGGGAACCGTATTTGCAGTTCTCATTTTCATTGCATGGATCATCTCACTTTTCAAGTACATCGGTGTATTTGAGAAGAAGATGAAGGAGAGCAAAGAGGCAAAGAATAAAGCAGTAGCTCCTGCAGCTCAGGAAGCTCCTGCAGTAAAGGCAGCTCCGGCTCCTCAGGCAGCTCCGGCGGCCGCAGCCAGTGATGATACAATTCAGGCAGTTATTGCAGCAGCAATCGCAGCATATGAGGCTGACACAGAGGGCTCAGTTTCAGACAATAACGGTTTCGTACCCGGTCCTGCACTTAATAACAACTTACGTGTACGTCCATTAAGAAACCGTTGCATGGTTTCAGCTTCAACAGTAGCAGCTCCGGCTCCTGCACCTGTAGTCACATCAGTTGCTCCCGCAGCGCCTGCAGCAGCTCCCGCTCCTAAGGCAGCTCCCGCAGCATCAGGTGCCCAGGGTTCCATAAAGGTTGAGGCTCCTATGCCAGGCAAGATTCTTGCTGTTAAGAAGAATGCCGGCGAGGCTGTCAAGTCCGGTGAGGCTATCCTTATTCTCGAGGCCATGAAGATGGAAAACGAAATCGTTGCTCCTCAGGATGGTACAATTGCTTCCATCAATGTTTCTGTTGGTGATGCAGTGGAATCCGGTGCAACTCTTGCAACTTTAGATTAACACGGGCGATTGCCCTTATTTATTGAGAGGTATTTAAAATGAAGAAATATACTATTACAGTAAACGGCGTCGCTTATGACGTAACAGTAGAAGAGGGCGGCAACGGTGCTGCTGCTCCTAAGGCTGCCGCTGCTCCCGCTCCCGCAGCAGCTCCTGCACCTGCAGCTGCTCCTGCAGCATCAGGCGCTCAGGGTTCAGTAAAGGTTGAGGCTCCTATGCCCGGAAAGATCCTTGCTGTTAAGAAGAATGCCGGCGAGGCTGTTAAGTCCGGTGAGGCTATCCTTGTTCTCGAGGCTATGAAGATGGAGAACGAGATCGTTGCTCCTCAGGACGGTACAATTGCTTCCATCAACGTTTCTGTTGGTGATGCAGTAGAGTCAGGTGCAACTCTTGCAACTCTTAACTAATTAACGGTTGATTTGCTTTTGTTGATTTGATTCGCTGTACTGGAGGATAAATAAAATATGAACGCATTACAAACATTTTCAAACCTGCTCCAGCAGACAGCTTTCGTAAGCATGACATGGGGAAACATCCTGATGATCTTCGTCGCATTTGTTTTCCTGTATCTTGCCATTGCCAAAGGATTTGAGCCGCTTCTTCTGGTTCCTATCGCTTTCGGTATGCTGCTTGTTAATATTTATCCGGACATCATGATGTCTCCGGAGAAATCCATTAACGGAACAGGTGGACTTCTTTGGTACTTCTTCCATCTTGATGAGTGGGCGATCCTTCCTTCACTTATCTTCATGGGTGTAGGTGCCCAGACAGACTTCTCACCGCTGATAGCAAACCCGATAACATTCCTTCTCGGTGCTGCTGCTCAGTTTGGTATTTACTCAGCTTATTTCATGGCTATTTTTATGGGATTCAACGGTGCTGCTGCCGCAGCCATCTCCATCATCGGTGGAGCCGACGGTCCTACATCTATTTTCCTTTGCAATAAGCTTGGACAGACATCACTTTTAGGACCTATCGCAGTAGCAGCTTACTCCTACATGTCACTGGTTCCTATCATCCAGCCTCCTATCATGAAGGCTCTTACAACAGAAGAGGAGAGAAAGGTAAAGATGCCTACACTCCGTCCTGTATCAAAACTCGAGAGAATCCTTTTCCCGATCGTTGTTACAGTAGTAGTTTGTCTCCTTCTTCCTACAACAGCACCACTTGTTGGTATGCTTATGCTTGGTAACCTTTTCAAGGAGTGCGGTGTTGTTAAACAGCTTACAGAGACTGCATCAAACGCCATGATGTACATCGTTGTTATCATGCTTGGAACATCTGTAGGTGGTGCAACGTCAGCAGAGGCTTTCCTTAATGTTGATACCTTAAAGATCGTAGCTCTCGGTCTTATAGCATTTGCATTTGGTACAGCTGCCGGTGTTCTCATCGGAAAACTCATGTACGTTCTTTCCGGAAAGAAGATCAACCCGCTCATCGGTTCCGCCGGTGTTTCAGCCGTTCCTATGGCTGCCAGAGTTTCACAGAAGGTTGCTTCAGAAACTGATCCTACAAACTTCCTGCTCATGCAGGCTATGGGTCCTAACGTAGCCGGAGTTATCGGTACTGCCGTTGCAGCCGGTACATTTATGGCCGTTTACGGTGTTAAGTAAATAGAGGAGATAAAATGGCTAAAGTAAAAATCACAGAGACTGTGCTGCGTGATGCGCATCAGTCATTAATCGCAACTCGTATGCCGAGTTCAGAAATGGAGCCGATCCTTGATAAGATGGATCAGGTTGGTTATAACGCTGTAGAGTGCTGGGGCGGAGCTACATTTGACTCATGCCTCCGTTTCCTCAAGGAAGATCCCTGGGAGAGACTCAGAATGATCAAAAAGCATATGAAGAACACAAAGCTTCAGATGCTTTTCAGAGGTCAGAACATTCTCGGATACAATCATTATGCCGATGACGTTGTTGACAACTTTGTAGAGAGATCCATCGCAAACGGTATCGATGTTATCCGTATATTCGACTGTCTTAACGATATCCGTAACCTTGAGACAGCTGTTAAGGCTACCAAGAGAGAGGGTGGTCATGCTCAGATTGCTCTTTGCTATACTCTCGGTGATGCATATACTCTTGATTACTGGGAGAAGCTTGCAAACGACGTTGAGAGTCTTGGTGCAGATTCCCTTTGTATCAAGGATATGGCAGGACTCCTTCTTCCACAGGCAGGTTATGACCTTGTAAAGGCTCTTAAGAGAGGAACAAAGCTTCCTATCGAGATCCACACACACTACACATCAGGTATGGCATCAATGACTTACCTTAAGTGCGTTGAGGCAGGTGCTGACATCATCGATACAGCATCTACACCTTTTGCTCTCGGTACATCACAGCCTTCAACAGACGTTATGGTTAAGGCATTTGAAGGAACAGAGTATGATACAGGTCTTGATGTTAACAAGCTCATCGATGTTTCTAACTACTTCGAGCCATATCGTGAGGAGTGCCTGAAGTCAGGTCTTCTTTCAACAAAGGTTCTCGGTGTTAATGTTAACACCCTTAGATATCAGGTACCGGGCGGTATGCTCAGTAACCTTATTTCACAGCTTCACCAGGCAGGCAAGGACGATCAGCTTACAGAGGTTCTTGAGGAAGTTCCAAGAGTTCGTAAGGACTTCGGTGAGCCGCCTCTCGTTACACCTTCTTCACAGATTGTTGGAACCCAGGCTGTTATGAACGTTCTTATGGGCGAGAGATATAAGATGGTTCCTAAGGAGTCACATAAGCTCGTAGCCGGAGAGTTCGGACGTACAGTTAAGCCTATGGATCCTGAGGTTGTTAAGAAGATCCTTAAGGGCGAAGCTCAGATGACAGACCGTCCTGCAGATCATATCGAGCCTCAGATGGAGAAGTATACCGAGGAAACAAAGCAGTATGTTGAGAATCCTACCAAGGAAGATGTTCTTTCATACGCACTGTTCCCGGCTGTTGCCAAGGATTTCTTCGAGTATAGAAATGCTCAGCGTACAGGTGTTGCTGCAACAGCAGCTGACAAAGCCAATAAGGCGTATCCAGTTTAATAGAGACTGATTTATCCTTTTTAAAGGCGGTGCCGGTTTACCGGCACCGCCTTTAAGTTTTTTCACATTCCAAATCCCAGGAAATATTCGATTCCAAATCTCCGGAAATATTCGATTCTAAATCTCATTCATTAATTCAGTTTTACATCTGTTTTAACATCCCACCCCCATTCATTACAAAACCTTGTCGGTTATCTGAATTATTTGGATTTCCGTTGCGATTCCATGAGCTAACTTTTATGATTTAAATGAGTCAATTTTTGCAAATTGGGGAGTCAGATTTAATGAAGAAAATCAAGCTAAAGACAAAACTCAAAAAAGCCACTGCGCTTTTTACCATATTGGGACTGTTTGTATCCGTGCCTGAAACATTGGCACCAAACAGCGCCCTGATCTCTCATGCAGAACAACTGGCCGTAATAAGAGGAACCAATGTTAATGTTCGTTCCTCCGCCGGAACAGATGGAGCGGTAGTCACATCCCTCGGGAACAACACTCAGGTTTCCATAATCGGTCAGACTACAGGAAGTGACGGAAATACCTGGGCTCAGATTTCTTTTTCGGGAGGCACCGGATATGTACGTTCCGATTTTGTCCAGGCACAGGTATCCTATACCAATGATGGCAATTTCGAAGCCGCTCTGGCACAACAGGGTTTTCCCGAATCCTACAAACCGGGGCTTCGACAGCTTCACGCCCAATATCCAAACTGGGTCTTCAAGGCCATGAATACGGGACTAGACTGGTCCACAGCCGTACAGGCAGAACTTCAGGGAACCTCAAGCCTTATCGATAAAGGTTCAAAATCGTCATGGAAATCAACCGAAGCAGGAAAATTTGACTGGACAACTTCCAGCTGGCCCGGATTCGACGGAGCCACCTGGGTAGCAGCCTCAAAGGAAATTGTTGAGTATTACATGGATCCGAGAAATTTCCTTGATGACAGCTACATATTCCAGTTCACAGCCCATGAATTTGATCCTTCTGTACAGACACTTGACAGATTAAAGTCCATGGTTAAGGGAACCTTCCTGGAAGGTAGTGTTACCATAGATTCATCCAGTCCGCTTTATCAGACTGCTCTTCAGTCTATGGGTTATACAGACATGACCGGAACAGCCGATCCCGTTACAGGTTCTTCCTATGAATCAGGTCCGGTAACAGTAGAGGCTGGTTCCATTCTTGATCTTGTAAATTCCGGACTCAATGCGGACGAAGTATTGATCGGGTACGATGCCCCGGGAAGCACAACTGAAACTCAGGCAGCCTCAGAATCAACGGCTTCAGAATCGGCAGCAGCATTAAATTCCTCAGAGTCCTCTGACGAAACTGTAATAAACATTACAGATGGAGGTACTGTTACATCAACATCGGATAATGCTTCCAACAGCACCACCGCCGTCACAGATGCCGGTTCGTCATACACAGCCCCCGGCGAAGCCATTACTGCCGGCGGAGCCGTCACTGTTGACGTAGCAGCCAATCCTGCCGGAGCCGGAAACATTACCGGCACATACACAGGTGCAGTTACAGTAACATACTCAGATATCATTATGGAAGCTGCAGAGCAGGCTCAGATAAGTCCATATGTTCTTGCATCCATGATCATTCAGGAACAGGGCAGCAAGGGAACCAGCGGATCCATTTCAGGAGCTACAGGCTACTATAACTATTTTAACGTTGGTGCCTATGCAACCGGCGGTATGACTGCCGTTGAGAGGGGTCTTTGGTATGCTTCCCAATCCGGAAGCTACAATCGTCCCTGGAACACTCCGGAAAGAGCCATTGTCGGCGGTGCCATGTTCTATGCAAGCAACTATCTGAATGCCGGGCAGAACACACTGTACCTTAAGAGATTTAATGTTCAGGGCTCCAACATTTACAAGCACCAGTACATGACAAATACACAGGGAGCAGCAGAAGAGGGTAAAAACCTCAGTAAGGCTTATAATGATGCCATGCGTCAGGATGCAATCACATTTTACATTCCGGTGTATTCCAATATGCCTGAAACTGCATGCCCTATGCCAACAAAGGACGGAAATCCAAACAACAAACTTGCCTCACTTTCAGTGGATGGTTTCACTCTGACTCCGGGCTTCAATATGGATACTGCTTCATATACACTTATTGTTGATCCTTCAGTCACAGCGGTTAATGTTTCCGCCGCAGCAATCCATTCAGGCGCAACGATCTCAGGCGCCGGACAGGTAGCACTGGATCAGGCTTCCACCATAGTTAATGTTCTGGTAACAGCAGAAAACGGAGACCAGCTTAATTACCAGATTACCATTAACAAGTCTGCAGGCGGTCAGACGAATGCATATCAGACATTTATGCCACAGGATCCTTATTCAAACGTTCAGGTAGCGGGATATGCCTATCCGACACTTGGCAGCACAAACGGTCCGGTAACAGTTGATGTTTCATCTGCTTATAACAATGCTTCAGTTCAGGCAGTAGTTACAGAAACAGCTTCCAACAGCTCATCCACTAATATGGTTGAAGTTGGAGTCGGTCCGATGTAAAATAATAAAGTTAAGTATGAAAACAACAAAGAGGTATTCATGAGTCATTTTAAATATTTTCTGACAACAGCTGCTATATCGGTAATTTTGTCAATGCAGGCACTGGCTGCTACAGCATCCATATCCTTTTCAGACCCAACTGTCACAGTAGGTTCTGAAGTTAATGTCACAATGAAGGTTTCAAGTCCCGATGGAACCTTGTCACGTTCTGACATCACCCTTGGCTACGATTCAAGTCTTCTTGAATTTATCAGCGGAACAGATGCCGAGGGCGGAGCCGGAACCATTCGTGTCAATGGCGCAACCAATGGTGCTGAAACCGGAACCCTTGAGTACAACCTTAAATTCAATACTCTTGCATCCGGCAGTGCAAATGTAAGCCTTTCCAATTTTGAAGTTTATGACACAGATGAGTCCATAGCTGAAATAACCCACCAGGGTTCCTCAACTGTCACCATTTCATCTGCAGCCTCAGCTTCCAACAATGCTATACTTAGTTCTCTTGTGGTATCTCCGGGAACATTGACCCCTGAGTTCGTAAATAACGTAACTGATTATTCTGTTATCGTCGGAACAAGTGTAGATACCCTTGCCATCAATGCTGTCACTGCAGATACAGGTGCTACAGTAGCTGTCACCGGAAACGAACAGCTTAATATGGGTGAGAACAATGTTGCCATCACAGTCACAGCTGCGGATGGATCAACTCAGGCAACCTACAACATCAAGGTAACCAAACAGGAAGGCGGTCCTAATGCAGACGATGCAGCACAGAACGGTGTTCCGACTGAAACTGTAAATGAAGGCGTGAAACTCAGCTCCAAGGAAAAGACCATTACCATCATGAACCCGGGTTCAGATGTTGTGATACCTGAAGGCTTTGCCGAAAGTACCATTGACATAGACGGTCATCAGGTTAAGGGCTGGGTATGGAAGCATGATTCAGACCACCAGTATTGCATCGTTTACGGTATGAATGATGCAGGAGAACTGAACTTCTACAGATATGATCTTCAGGAGAAAACTCTCCAGAGATATTTTGAGGATCCTGTCGCAGAAGACATTAAGACCAACGCTGAAAAATATCCTGAAGTAGTTGAAAGATATGACAAGCTTGTAGGTCAGTATAACAGTATGTTCATACTTGCATGCGCACTCGGCGGAATAGTCATTATCCTTTTGATCTTTATGATCGTTGTGCTCACACAGAGAAGGCATATGCCTCAGCATGGCTCACTTCGCAGCATGAAGGATCAGAACGATGCCAAAACCGGATCATCCGATGACTCGGTACCTTTAGATGAGACAATTGCATTCAACAGAATTGGCAATGGTAATGATTCTGTTTCCTCTGATGATTCATCCGATCCGGAACTGGAGATGACCAGGATCATAACAAAGAATGAGAAAGCAGACTATAATATGACCAAAAACCTGTCTCAGGTTGCTGCAAGCTCAGGACTTGATTTAGAAGACCTTGATGAAGAAGACGAGGCACTGTCCGTAAGTGAAAGCTCAGATTCAAAGGAAGACATGGGAGCCACAAAAGCTTTTGACTTCAATAAGGAATGGAAGAAATCAAACCTGAAGGATACGAAGATTTCTTCAGCTGATGATTCTGAAGCAAATAAAACATCTTCTGATGGCGGACTTGATATCGAAGATCTTTAATATGTGATATGAAAGCAGACGTCACCTTTGGCGTCTGCTTTTTTGTACGTAACAGTTCGGCCTGTGGATCATGGTTCACAGGCCGAACTGTTACTTTGGGACAAAAAGTTCAGCAATCAAATCTACTGCAAGTTGATTAACTCCTACAAATGTTCTAGAATATTCTTGATGAAAGGTGGTAAAACATGAATCAATTTACTATTCAGGCTCAACGTTCCTTACAGCTTGCCATAGAATCGGCAGAGGAACTCAGGCACAATTACATAGGCACAGAACATATACTCCTGGGACTGAGACGTGAAGGCACTTCCGTGGCATCAAAGGTTCTCCAGTCCAACGGCATCAATGAAGACAGGATTCGTGAGATGATTTCCAAATTCATATCACCGGATAGCAACATCGCTGTCACTGACCGTGCAGGTTATACACCTTCAGCCAAGAAGATCATGGAGAACTCCATGCAGGAGGCGATGCGTGCAGGATCCAGGCTTGTTGGCACAGAGCATATACTTGTTGCCCTTCTTAAGGATACAGGCTGTGTTGCCTCCAGGATCATAGCTACACTGGGAGGTAATGCTCAGCGTATTTATCAGCAGCTTATGGCTGTCATCAATCAGGACCCGGCCACTGATGAGCGGCCGCAGCGTCAGTCACAGCAGCCAAAACGTTCCGATACACCAACATTGGACCAGTATTCCAGAGACCTCACAGATATGGCAGCTGACGGGAAGCTTGATCCTGTCATCGGCAGAAGCTCTGAGATCATGAGAGTTATCCAGATACTGTCAAGGAGAACCAAGAACAATCCTTGTCTTATCGGAGAACCCGGAGTCGGTAAAACTGCAGTTGTAGAAGGTCTGGCTCAGAGAATCTATTCGGGAGATGTTCCCGAAACCATACAGAACAAACGACTCGTCACCCTTGATATTTCAGGCATGGTGGCAGGATCCAAATACAGAGGAGAATTCGAGGAACGTATAAAGCGCGTCATTGCCGAAGCAAGAAATGACGGTAATGTTCTTTTGTTTATCGATGAGATACATACCATCATCGGTGCCGGCGGTGCGGAGGGAGCATTAGACGCTGCCAATATCCTTAAACCTGCTCTGGCCCGCGGAGAGCTCCAGATCATCGGTGCAACAACTCTCGACGAATATAGAAAGCATATCGAAAAGGATGCGGCTCTTGAACGACGTTTCCAGCCTGTGACTGTGGATGAACCTTCAGAGGAGGAGACCTATTATATCCTTAAGGGCATCGCTCCAAAGTATGAAGAGCACCATCACGTGGTTATAGATGATGAGGCATTAAAGGCCGCAGTATCTTTGTCTGAACGTTATATCAATGACAGATACCTTCCTGACAAGGCCATCGACCTTGTTGACGAAGCCGCCTCAAAGATACGAATCACCGCTTCCGGAGAACCCCAGGCTATCAAAAAGCTCCGTATGCAGATAGACGAGCTGGAGAATGACAAGGAACAGTGCATCCGGGAAGAGGATTTCGAAGGCGCTTCCGAGATAAAGAAAAAGCAGGAGCAGAAAAAGCTTAAGCTTGATAAAGAAATAGAAAAATGGCAGAAGTCCAAGGAGGATAATGTTCTTCACGTTACAGAAACCGACATTGCCAATGTTGTCTCCGAGTGGACAAAAATCCCTGTTCAGAAACTTACAGAGGGCGAAACAGAGAAGCTTATGCGTCTTGAGGACACTCTTCACAAGAGGGTTGTGGGACAGACAGAGGCTGTTTCTGCTGTTGCAAAGGCAATTAAAAGAGGCCGCGTAGGTCTTAAGGATCCAAAGCGTCCTATCGGTTCTTTCATGTTCCTGGGACCTACAGGTGTAGGTAAGACAGAGCTTTCGAAAGCATTGGCAGAAGCCATGTTTGGTTCCGAGAATAACCTGATCCGGGTTGACATGTCCGAGTACATGGAAAAGTACAGCGTGTCAAAGATGATCGGATCACCTCCGGGATATGTGGGCTATGACGAAGGCGGACAGCTCAGCGAGAAGGTGAGACGAAATCCATATTCTGTCATACTTTTCGATGAGATTGAGAAGGCACATCCGGACGTTCTCAATATCCTTCTCCAGGTGCTGGATGACGGACACATTACCGATGCTCAGGGACGCAAGGTTTCCTTTAAGAATACTATCATTATCATGACTTCCAATGCAGGAGCCGAGCAGATAGTAAGCCCTAAGCGTCTCGGATTTGATACCGGTGACGGATCTCAGGAAAAGGATTACCAGTTTATGCAGAGCCGCGTAATGGACGAGGTTCACCGTCTCTTTAAGCCGGAGTTCCTTAACAGAATTGACGAGGTCATCGTTTTCCACCAGATCACAAGAGAAAACATGAAGGATATCCTGTCCATCATGATGAGAGATGTCATTAACCGTGCAGGCTCACAGATGAACATCAAGATCAGCCTTGATTCAAAGTCCAAGGAATGGCTCATCGAAAAAGGCTTCAACCCTAAATTCGGCGCAAGACCTTTGAGAAGGACTATACAGACAGAACTTGAGGACAAGCTGGCAGAGGAGATCCTGGATGGAAATATTCCTGAAAACTCCACTGTAAAGATCACCGTGGATAAGGACGGAAATGCGCTTAAATTCGGAGGGCAGAACAAAGCTGCTGAACCGGCTAAAAAGACAGCAGTGAAGAAGCCTGCGGCCAAGGCCAAAACAACAGCCAAAAAGCCAAAGACAAAAGCCACTGGAACAACAGCTAAAACTTCAGTCAAGGCAGTAAAGGATACAAACTAGTTCATCACAACTTAATCCTTACAAATCCTACAAGTGACACGGGGACAGTATTCTAAGTCATCATTGATGATTTCGAAAACCATCCCCGTGTCATATATATTTTTTTATCACGCAAAGGAAAAACATGGCAAAAGCAACATCTAAATTTTTTTGCAAAGAATGTGGATATGAATCAGCCAAGTGGCTGGGACAGTGTCCCGGCTGTCGTGCCTGGAATTCATTTGTCGAGGAACCCATTACTCCTGCTGCCGGCAGTAAGCCTTTTTCAAAGAACTCATCTTCACGCCCCACAAGACAGAAACCTGTTCTTATTAATGAAATCGAGCTGCAAAAAGAAGACCGCATCCCCACAGGTTTTAAAGAACTTGACCGTGTTCTGGGAGGTGGAATAGTAGTTGGCTCTCTGGTTTTACTCGGGGGAGATCCCGGAATAGGTAAGTCCACATTACTGTTGGAAATATCCAGGAATCTCGCCGCAGAAAGCAAAAAATCCGTGCTCTATGTATCAGGAGAGGAAAGTCTCAAACAGATCAAGATGAGAGCTGAGCGGATCGCCAACATTACCGGAGATCTCAAGTTCATGACCGAGACCAACATTGAAAACATCGTTGAGACTGTCCGGGAGGAATGTCCTCATTTCGTGGTCATCGATTCCATCCAGACCATGTACACCGATTCCGTAACCGCAGCTCCCGGTTCCGTAAGCCAGGTCCGGGAATCCTCAGCACAGTTGCTGCGTCTTGCAAAGGAAAACGGCATTGCCATCTTCATAGTGGGTCATGTGACCAAGGATGGTAATGTTGCCGGTCCCAAGATCCTCGAGCATATGGTAGACGTGGTTCTCTATTTCGAAGGTGAAAGCAGCGGAAGTCTCCGCATCATGCATGGGCAGAAAAACCGTTTTGGCTCCACCAATGAAATCGCTGTTTTCGAGATGGACGGTGATGGACTCCACGAGGTAACAAATCCATCCGAGCTCCTTCTTTCAGGGCGCCCGGTAGGCGCTTCAGGATCTGTTGTTTCCTGCGGCATGGAAGGTACGAGACCTCTGCTTATCGAGATACAGGGGCTTGTGGTTCAAAGTGCCTTTAATCTGCCAAGGCGTACTGCAAACGGTTTTGACTACAACCGTTTAAACATGCTCATCGCCATCGTGGAACGCCGCCTGAATCTGGAGATAGGCAAGTACGATGCCTATGTCAATATCACCGGCGGCCTCCGTATTGCGGAACCTTCCATGGATCTCGGCATCGTCATGGCACTTATTTCATCATACATGAATATCGAAGTCAGCGATGACATCATGGTATTTGGTGAGGTAGGTCTGTCCGGAGAGGTAAGAGCTGTATCCAATGCAGAGCAGCGTATAGAAGAAGCAATCCGTCTTGGTTTCAACAAGATCGTTATGCCTGCATATCATTTGAAAAGGTTCAATGACAGAAACCTGAAGGACTGCCAACTGATTCCGGTACGAAACATCAGGGAGGCGCTGCAGATACTGAAGAAGTAACTTTTTTCAGAAAGTGCTTGACTAAACCATCCAAAATGAGTATTATAAACGAGTCGCTTGAGACGAGCGACACACAGGGGTTTCATCCAATGGTAAGATATCGGTCTCCAAAACCGCTCATGGGGGTTCGAATCCCTCAACCCCTGCTCCATAAAAGGGCAGAAGATAAGGACTTCCGAGGTTTCGGAAGTCTTTTTTTCGTTATTTCAGAAGGATATTTCCTTAATCATTCAGATCCTCCATAAGTTCATCTATGGAAGAAAAAGAAGCCATCTCACCTTTTTCTGCTTCCTTTATTGCGTTTAATGTCACCGCATTAGGTATATCTGCTGAAATAGGGAAAGGTATGCCTTTACTACGTATTACTTGTTTTAAATAAATATTAATAGCTGTAGACATATCCATTCCGACTTCTTTAAAAATATTATTAGCTTCTTTTTTTACATTTTCCTCAACTCTTATAGTGATTGTACTGCTCATAGCAACGCCTCCTTTGTACTAATAGTGTATTACATCATTGATACATCGTAAAGTTGCAATCCGAGAGTTTATTGAATATTTATGAATCTTTAAGGATCCGGGTGTAGTCTAAACAGGGAATTTTTTCGTTGTTCACAAGGGGTTTTAAAAAATACAGAACAGAAGAATCTAAAGAATAAAAAAGAGGCTAGGAACGATCTTTTTTCCAGTTTTAGAGTTGATATTTTTTTCGAGCATCCATACATAAGTCTTTGACATACCACTGACTTTTGCAAAGTCATCCATGCTCATATGATGTTCTTTTCTATAAGCCTTAATAATATTCCCCAGGAGAATGATTTATCTGGATTTTGGAAATATCAAAATGAAGTTATTCATATATTTGACGACAATACTTTTGAATGGGTTTCCTTTGGATCAAATAAAAGAGACTCGGAATTTGGAAAATATCTATATAGTTATAAAATTGGCAGAGTAAGCGATTATACTTTGTTGTTTGAAAAAACGTATACTTTAACACCAGAACAGATGAATCCGGCGAAGTTCCTGAATCCGAAGGAACTGTAGCATCAACAGAGGATCTTGAAGAGACAACGGCAGAGGAAACATTGGCTGAGACAGAAGCTCTGATAGAAGAAACCGTTCCTGCAGAGACGACGGCACCGGCGGAGACATTGGCAGAAAAGAAAAAGGAGTACCTTACCATGGAGGACATGGAAGGACTCTGGAGCATCGATGACATCACTTCCTACCGCTTCACAAAGAGTGGATCAGGGGCTCTGGTACTTCCGGAGCACAGCTACAGCTTCGACTACGAGCTAGAAGAAGATACTCTCAAGGTAGATTTCGAGAAGAGTAACCTCAGGGACTCAACCTTCAAGGTATCTATCGTGGATGGAGTCATGAACCTTCAGTGTCTGGATGAGTATTTCGAGAATGAGTATGAGCTTCACAAGGCTGAGGATTGATTCAAAAAATGGTATATAATGTCATTCACACCATAACAATGGATGATTAAAAACGAAGACAGCTATGTTTTATCTGCATTTTGACAGGAAACATAGCTGTCTATTTTTGATCTTTTTAAAGGTTTTGCTGAATTTTAAATAAACCATTTATCTACCACTTATCTGTCACATCTTCTGGGAAATCTCTGAACGCGGTACGTACAGGATATGCTTAGGCAATATGCAGTCATTTGATTGCAATATTCAATCATTTGATGTATATTTTAGATAGTTGTATTGTTTTTGATTTGGAGGATAGATATTATGGCTGCAATTACTCTTCGCATAGATGATAAAGAAAAGAAAGAACTTGATAAGGCTCTTGAAGCAATCGGTATGAATGTGACTACTTTTTACTCAATATACACCAAGAAATTCCTAAGAGAAAAGCGTATTCCTTTTGATATAACAGTTCCTGACGAAGATCCTTTTTATTCAGAAGCTAATCAAAAGCACCTAAAAAAAGCTATCAAAAGACTTGAAGGAGAAGTCTCTAAGTAATTTGGAACATTGACATTAGTGATTAAATGTGTTTAAATGTACTCATGGAGGGCATTATTATGAACACTTCTAATATTACTAATTACAAGCCAAAAGATTTTGCTGAATTATTAGGAGTTTCCGTCAAAACGTTACAACGTTGGGACAGGGAAGGTACTCTAAAAGCAAATCGTACTCCAACTGATAGGCGTTATTACACTTATGACCAATATCTTCAGTTTAAGGGTATAAATACAGAGGACGATAATCGCCAAACTGTTATTTATGCCAGAGTGTCTACAAGAAATCAAAGGGATGATTTGCAGAATCAAGTATCATTTTTACGACAGTTCTGTAATGCTAAAGGAATTATCGTAGACCAATGTATTGAAGATTATGGAAGTGGGCTAAATTACAACCGTAAAAAATGGAATCAGTTATTAGAAGAAGTAATGGAACAAAAAATCAAAACTATCATAGTTACACATAAGGATAGATTTATCAGATTTGGCTATGATTGGTTTGAAAAATTCTGTATGAAGTTCAATACAACCATAGTGGTAGTGAACAATGAAGAACTATCACCACAAGAAGAACTCGTGCATGATATTGTTTCAATCCTTCATGTATTCTCTTGTAGGTTGTATGGACTTCGTAAGTATAAAAAACAAATAGAAGGGGATGAGGAAATTGCTAAAGAGCTTCAAGACGGAAATAAATCCGACAGTCGAGCAGAAAATCAGGATTAACAAGACGATTGGTACTTGCAGGTACATCTACAACTTCTATCTTGTTCATAACAAAAGCTTATATGGTAAAGGCGAAAAGTTTATGACGGGCAAGAGTTTTAGTGTATGGCTTAATAATGAATATATTCCGAATAATCCTGATAAAACATGGATTAAAGAAGTATATTCAAAAGCTGTAAAGAAGTCTATTGAAGATGGATGTACTGCATTTACAAGATTTTTCAAACATCAGAGTGCTTTTCCTAAATTCAAGAAAAAAGGCAAATCAGATGTGAAGATGTATTTCGTAAAGAATAATCCAAAGGATTGCAGATGCGAGAGACATAGACTAAACATTCCAACTTTAGGTTGGGTGCGCCTTAAAGAAAAAGGCTATATACCCACAACTAAAGACGGATGGAAAATCAAAAGCGGTACAGTATCTATCAAAGCAGGCAGATATTATGTATCAGTCCTTGTTGAAATACCTGATGTCAGGATTGCCAATAGTAGCAATGACGGCATAGGAATCGACTTAGGCTTGAAAGACTTGGCGATTGTTTCAAATGGCAAAAGATACAAGAATATCAATAAGTCAGCAAGATTAAGGAAAATTGAAAAACAACTGCGTAGAGAACAAAGGTGCCTATCGCGCAAGTATGAAAATTTAAAGAAAGGAGAGTCCACTCAGAAAAATATACAAAAACAAAAGCTTAAAGTACAGAAGCTTCATCACAGGATAAACAATATCCGTACTGATTACATCAATAAAACAATAGCTGAGATAGTGAAAACCAAACCGTCTTATATAACTATTGAGGACTTGAATGTGTCGGGAATGATGAAGAACATGCATCTTTCAAAAGCTGTTGCATCACAAAAGTTCTATGAATTTAGAGCTAAGCTAAAGACTAAATGTGATGATAACGGCATTGAATTAAGGATTGTAGACAGATGGTATCCGTCATCTAAGATATGCCACTGCTGCGGTGCTATCAAGAAAGATTTAAAACTTTCTGACAGAATATATCGTTGTTTATGTGGCTATATTGAGGATAGGGATTTCAATGCAAGTCTTAATCTTAGAGATGCTATAGCTTACGAAGTTGCATAATCAAGCAAACGTAAGTATGTACTGCGGGCTATCGCAGGAATTTACGACTGTGGAGTGTACAAGAACTTGTAAGTAGCGTATTGCTTGCAATCGCCAAAACATACACGTTGAAGCAGTAAGAAGTATCCGTGAGGACTTCAATTTCTCGATGTGAGTATATTTACACACATTTTGAGTGGCAGCACGACCTTATTGAAGACTGATGAAACTCATATGGGATGAAGAAGCATGGGACGATTATGGGATCACCAACCACTTTCTCTATCTACATTCAACATTAATTTATAATTCAATTTGGTCTCATTTTTGGTCACCAATGCCGAAAACCTTAGGAAATCCAATGGTAAGATATCGGTCTCCAAAACCGCTCATGGGGGTTCGAATCCCTCAACCCCTGCTCCATAGTGCAGAAGAAAGGATTTCCTGATAAGGAAATCTTTTTTTGTTTTCTTTTGCATTGTTGCATCTAAGCAACCATCTAAATCATACACGATTCCCAGTTTCTGGCGTATAATCATTGTATACTTGAAGAACCGGAAAATACTCCGGACTTTACAGGAGGATTTAATGAAATACGATTTTGTTTCCATTATGGACAGGAAAGGCAGGGATTCTATTGCCGTTGATGGTCTCGGCACTATGCCGGGATTTACTCCTGAACTGCCAAAAGAGGGTTTTGATATCATTCCGATGTGGGTTGCGGATATGAATTTCCCTACTGTGCCCACAATACAGGAAGCCATAATTGAGAGAGCCAAGCATCCTGCATTTGGTTACTTCAATGCAACAGACGAATACTTTAACTCCATTATCAAATGGCATGAAACAAGAAATTCTGTGTCCGGGCTCACAAAAGATGATATAGGATATGAGAATGGAGTGTTAGGCGGAGTAATAAGTGCACTGAACGTGTTCTGCTCCAAGGGAGATAATGTTCTCGTCAACAGTCCCACATACATCGGTTTCACCATGTCCCTTAAAAACAACGGATACAATATCGTGCATAGTCCGCTTTACATTGATGATCAAAACATATGGCGAATGGATTTCGATGATATGGAAAAGAAGATCATCGAGAATAAGATTCATGCCGCTATTTTCTGTTCTCCCCATAACCCTTGCGGGCGTGTTTGGGAGAAGTGGGAAATAGAAAAGGCCATGGAGCTTTTCAAAAAACATGATGTCTTCGTAATCTCTGATGAAATATGGTCAGATATCATTCTGAATAATCACAAGCATATTCCTACTCAGTCAGTCTCGGAAGATGCGAGAATGCGTACGGTAGCATTGTATGCCCCCTCTAAAACCTTCAATCTTGCAGGACTTGTGGGCAGCTATCACATAATTTACAACAAATGGATAAGAGACCGTGTCGAGAAGGAATCCTCATTATCTCACTACAATGAGATGAATGTATTATCAATGCACGCCCTCATCGGAGCTTACAAGCCGGAGGGATACGAATGGGTAGATGAATTAAAAGCGGTACTCAGCGAAAACATTAATTATGCGTGCGGTTATATAAAGGATCACTTCGAGGGCGTGGAGGTTTGTAAACCACAGGGTACATATATGCTTTTTGTCAACTGCACAAAGTGGTGTGAAAAGCACGGAAAAACCATTGACGACATTGAACATGCAGCATGGGACGTTGGAGTAGCCATTCAGGACGGAAGAATGTTCCACGGCAATTGTCACCTCAGAATGAATCTTGCACTTCCATTGTCAAGGGTTCAAGAGGCATTGAAAAGATTAGACAACTATGTGTTTAATGCCTGACTTTGAGAGATTTTACCGATGGAAACCATATACGATTTCATAGTATAATAATAGGGTTACTTTTGTTTTAATAAACTAAAAATCGAGCCAATTAGATCTGTATCTGTATGACAGAAATAAACGGCAAAAACCATTAGTAACAGAGGAGGATTATGAAAGCCGATTATATAAGTGAAACAACAGACCCTTCAGATTTTGTGCTTCTTTCAGATTATGTTCCCGGTGTCATCCAGGAGATCAGATATTTTTCTACCTACAATTTCATCGGAGACCGTATAAACGGTTATGAAGAGCCCTGCGCCATCATAACGAAAGAAGCTGCAAGGGCAATGAAGAGTGCCGCTGATGAACTAATGGTCAAGGGTTACCGCATCAAAGTATTTGATGCCTACCGTCCTGCAACAGCAGTTAAGCATTTTATCCTTTGGGGAATAGAAGATACGGACATCCGTATGAAACCTTATTTTTATCCGGATCTTGAAAAGCAGGAGCTTTTCTCCACGGGCTACATAGCAAAGCAGTCAAGCCACAGCAGGGGTAGCACCGTAGACATTACCCTTCTTGATATGAAAACCGGAAAGGAAGTTGATATGGGCGGACCTTTTGACTTCTTTGGAGAGTTGTCGCACCCGGATTTCAAAGGAATAACAGAAGAGCAGTTTGAAAACAGAATGCTCCTTCAGGATGTCATGGTCAGAAACGGATTTAATACTTTCCCCTTTGAGTGGTGGCATTTTACTTTGAAGGATGAGCCATATCCCGAAACCTATTTTGAATTTCCGGTTTCTTCGGAATACCTGAGGAAATGATCTCTGCTTCCAACCGGGAAGTATTTTTATACCGGTGTTCCTGACTCACCACCTTCAAAAAAGTCATAGAGCCACAGAGCGGTTCTGTTCAATTTAAAAACAGGATGTGAACAATATCTCAGTTCACATCCTGTTTCTTTAGATTGTGTTGTCAGGAACCGAAGCTCCCTTTAACAGTTTTAAATGTCACAGCATCATATCAGCCCTGTGTGGCAACATTCTTTCCTGCGATACGTCCGTAGGTGAAGATGTCAGCAATAGCATTACCGCCGAGACGGTTTCCGCCGTGAACACCTCCGGTAACCTCGCCGGCAGCGAAGAGACCTGTTATAGCCTCACCGTCCTCATTAACAACCTGACCGTCAGTGTTGATAACGATACCGCCCATTGTATGGTGGAGAGAAGCCTTTCTCGGAGAGATAACGATTCCTACGTCAGGATTGCTCTCGATAGCCTCAAGGTCGATGGCACCTGCAAGAACGCCCTTGCCGAAGTCAGGATCTGCCTGGTTCTCAACATAAGAGTTGTACTTCTCGATGGTCTCACGAAGAGCTTCCTCTGTAAATGCAGGAGCTACACCGGCAGCTGCTGTCTTTGTGGCCTCAGCAAGTTCTGCAAGAGTTGAACCATACCAGACATGTCCTGTCTCTACCATGTGCTCAACAGTATTTCCGAAAAGACTTGATGAAGGATCAGCACCTTCGCACTTTCCGGTATCCTTTGAAGAACCGGCATAAATGATATAGAACACGCCATTGTCAAGACCGAGAGAAGCCTTTGCAAGTACGTCACGCTCAGCATACTCATTTACGAAACGGTTGCCTTCACCATCGATCCAGATCTGCTCTGAAGCATCAGCCCAGATACCGTCTGTCATAGTTCCCTTTACAGGTGAAGAAGAAGGCATGAGCTGTGATACACCCATATCTACAGTGTCAGCTCCAACTTCCTGAGCCATAACGATACCGTCACCGGTATTGGTTCCTACGTTAGTTGTAAGAGTATGATCTGTCAGGTCATCACCCCAGTACTTATCGTACTCCTTGACCATTGCAGGGTTAGCACAGTATCCGCCGCAGGCAAGAACAACACCCTTTGAAGCATTAAGTGTGACCTTGGTTCCGTCGGCCTTCTCAGCATTAACACCGACAACCTTGCCGTCAGCGTCTGTGATGAGTGACTTTCCTGCAGTCTCTGTATAGATAGTTACGCCTTCCTTATCAGCAGCAGCCTTAAGAGCCTCGATAAGAGGAGCGCCGTTCTGGTAAGCGTGGGTTCTCGGCCACATAGCGCCAAGTACGGTGTAAAGAGTTTCTCCTGCTCCCTTATGGCTTGCAGTCTCGATTCCGAGATCGCCTGTCCAGTCATAGGAATCCAATGCATTCTCCGCAAGATTTCTTGCAAGATCGATGTTGGAAGCTACCCATGATCCGTCATTCATCTCTCTTAAACCACCTGTGTAGATGTGCCACATGTGAAGAGGGATAGAATCATAACCCGGCATATCCTTGCCGGCTTCCTTGCCTTCATTGTCCTTGAAGAACTTTGTAAGGTCATCCTGAAGATCTGTAAGAACCTGCTTCCACTCAGGGAACTGATCGAAGTGAAGATCCGGATCGTCAGCCTTAAGTGCGAGGTACTCGTCCAATGTATTCTTCTCGGCAACACTCATTACGCGCTCAGCCTGTGCCTCCGGGTCAACAGCATTGAATGCACCGCCGGCCATCATGGTATCACCACCGAGAACAGAGCCTTTCTCGATAAGAGTAACCTTTGCGCCCTGCTGTGCAGCAGAGATAGCAGCTGAAAGTCCGGCTCCGCCGCCACCTACAACAACTACATCCTGATCATAGGTTTCATCAGCGCCTGCTTCTGCATGCCACTCATTGGCATCGAGAACTGTAAGGTCAAGACCTGCTTCCTCAGCTGCCTTTCTCGCAGCGCTCATGATGGCATTGGAGCAGAGAGTAGCACCTGTAACTGCGTCAACCTTTGTTGTCTGATGCTCAACAATCTGTGCGGGAATTCTTTCCTTTGCAACTGTTGTGAGAGAATCTGTCTCACTGATCTCTGTGAGGTCAACCTTTGTGATCTGTCCGTTTTCTACAGTGAGCTTAACTGTAACAGGGCCCTGCATTCCGGGAGCAGTTCCCTCGAACTCACCGCTAACACCTTCAGATGCTCCTGCGGCAGTTGTTTCGGCTGCGGCTGTGGTTTCCTTAGCTGCTTCAGTTTTCGCAGCCTCGGTTGCTGCCGGTGGTGTAGTTGTAGATCCACAGGCTGTGAGAGCTATGGATGCTGCAAGACCGGCAATTAATGCTTTGCTTTTTCTCATACTTTCCTCCTAATTTCGGGCATGAGATTGCCCTTAAATTCTTTTAAATTATATCATGATTTAAGTATCTACATAGCAAGAGCCGTTAAATAATTATCAAAAATTGTATTAGGAAAATTTATCAGGTGAATAAAAGAATATGCCGAAAATTTGCAATGGGTAGGGCAGGACCATTTAATAAAAACTTTTCAGAGCACGAAAAAAGAACCTTGAATCGATGAAGCACTCGCCATCTCATCTAAGGTTCTTTTTTCATCACGAATCGTTTCAGATCTGTGAAGCACTCGCCACATCTCTTTAACTTGATTGCATTGTACTTTTTTTCAAACTTTTTGTCAATAAAAAATATTTTCTTTTTGTAAGAAATTTCTAAAGTATTTATAAACAAAAATTATAGCCATATATCATTCACGATTGTAAATCGCGGATAACATGATAAACCCCATCGGTCGACCGATGGGTTTTTAACAGAATTCATTTCACCAGGCTTTACGCATATCTCTCTGCTAAAGCATCTTGCAAAAACCTGGAAACATTTAGATGCTCCTGCTCAGCACGACGATTCATCCAGTTTGGAAGGGTAACATTGCGTCTTACCATTTTGTTGTCATTCTTCCTGCGATACTCATCAAAATCGATATCTACAAGTGTTTTGATTCCTTTACCAACTTCAGCAAATGTACCCTTTGAAACATCGATATCGTCAATATCAGACGGTTCAGGAATCGAATCGCCGTTATCCTGCATGGAAATCCCGGTTAACCCGATAGCATCCCTAGCCATAACAACGGCTTCCTGAATGCTTTTAGCCTCGGTTAATATCTCAAGATCAGGTACTTCAATTAGAATATCATCTTTGTCTTTAGTTAAAATCACCGGATATACTGTAGTCATTTCACGCCCTCCATTTCTTCAAAATAGCGTCTGCAAGTTTTTCATTTATTTCACGATGTCTGGGAACCTTTTCTATGTCTTTTCCTCTACGATAAATATCGTGATTAGCGCCGTTTCTTTCAAAAACAAATCCAACAGCCTCTAACCTCAAAATCAGGTCTCTACGTTTCATTAATGCTCCTTAATTATATCATAATACACATTTTATACACACTATCCGATTTATAAAATTTTCCCGAAATACTCGATACCACCAAAATCTAGAAACAGCCAGATTGGCAAATATTATTTCTGTGATACCCAAAAAAGACTGAACTGTTACAAGACTAATGATTAATGTGTTTTTCAAATTGAAAGCATATCACAGCCAGATAAAAATGCATATTGTCTGAATTTAGACCATACAGAGAGATAATAACAAGAATCACTTAGCTTCCTTTTCTGTACTCCAAATCTCTGCTATAATCCTTTGAAAGCATTAACATTTTGGTGATAACTATGGAACAACTTGAATTTTCAAAAGAAATATTACCGGGAATTTACAGAGTCACCCTGACAGACAGAACCATTGAGCAGGGCGTCAGCGAAATACAGATCTTCATCATAAAAGGGAAGGAATCCGTGCATGACGGAAGAAGTATCATGATCGATACCGGATTTAACAATGATGCCTGCATGGAAAAGCTTACCTATGCACTTTTGGAGCTTGATATTTCCCCTGAAAAGCTCGATGTCTTTCTCACCCACAGACACCATGACCATTGCGGTTTGGCAGGCAGGTTCGCCAAGAATGGAGCACGCCTCTTTATGAACCGGATGGAAGAGCGCCATCCCTATGACTGTCTCGCCTACAAAGTAAGTGATGAGTCAGTGGAGGCTCAGAAAAAAGTTTTATATTCCTGCGGCATCACCCCTGACAAGACTCCGGAAGTATGGCAAGCTTTCAGCAATGTTTCCAACCGGGTACAGAAGCACGGCCAGTGGGTTCTTGCCATCTGGGGTTTTCCCTACAATGATGTGGAACCGGGAGATGTGTTCCGGTACGGAGACTACGAGTTCGAAGCCTTCCCGCTGAAGGGTCACACCTACGGGCAGATGGGCCTTAAGGACTATAAGCATAAACTGTTTTTCACAGCGGATCAGCTGATTCATAAAGTTTCCCCCATCGTTGCCACCACCTATCCCGACGAACACCTTTTGCAGGGATTCTTTGATTCCCTAAAACATATAAAAGAAGAATGTCACGACTGGACCATCATCCCTTCCCACGGCGAGATAATCGAGGATATAAGCGGAGACGTGGATAAGACTGTATTCAGCTATCTCAGCAAGACAACCGATGTGAGAGACCTTTTGAAAAGCATTAGCCAAACAGAAACGGGTTCCTCAAATGATACAATGAATCATCGCCGGGACGAGTCTGTTCACACAGCAAAAAATCACAGTCTAACCACCCATGAAATCTCGGAGAAGATATACAAATTCACCCGCCCTCCCGAGAACGACGACGAGTTCTTCCTATATAAAATGACTGTGACCAAAACCTACAGTCTGCTGGAATATCTATACGGAATCGGCTTTATAGAAAGAGAGCTGAAGGACGGAATTTTTTATTGGAGTCTTAAATAAAACATGGCACAAAACAACATCATCACTATAGAACATTTATCCAAAGTATATACAGAAAGAAAGATCTTTGAGGATACCGACTTTTCCATGCTGGAGGGTGAGAAGGTGGCACTCATAGGCATTAACGGAACCGGTAAATCAACGCTTCTGAAGATCGCGGCGGGCATAGAAGAGCCTGACGAAGGTAATATCGCAAAGCGTAGAAACCTGTCCATCCGATACCTTCCTCAAACACCGGAATTCGATCCCGAAGACACTATCCTTGAGGCTATTCTCCATGACAATGAGGGCAAGGAACATGTCTGGAATCTGGAAACGGAAGCCAAAAAGTTCCTGTCAAAGCTTGGTGAGAATGATTATGACAAGAAGATAGGCACCCTTTCAGGAGGTCAGAAAAAGCGTGTCGCTCTGGCAAGCACACTGCTGTCAACGGCGGACCTTCTGATTCTGGACGAGCCTACGAACCACTTGGACGGAGCCATGTCCGAATGGCTGGAAGGTTATCTCAAGAACTTCCGTGGTTCCCTCCTTATGGTGACCCACGACAGATATTTCCTCGATGAGATCTGTGACCGTATCGTGGAACTTGACCAGGGAAAGCTGTACAGTTACAAGGCAAATTACCAGGGATATCTGGAGCTTAAGGCTGAGCGAATGGATATCGCCCGGGCACAGGAACGTACCCGACAGAACATTCTACGAAACGAGCTTAAGTGGGTAATGCGCGGCGCCAAAGCAAGAACCACAAAGCAAAAAGGCCGCCTGCAGCGTTACGAAAAGCTGTCTCAGATGCACGGACCAACAGAAGAGGAAGAAATCAAGTTAAGCTCCATCAAGACCCGTCTCGGTAAATCAACCATCGAGATAGATGATGTCACAAAGGGCTTTGACGGACAGACCCTTATCGATCATTTCACCTACAACTTCCTAAGAAATGACCGAATCGGCATCATCGGTCCCAACGGCGCCGGAAAATCAACTCTTATAAAAATGATCACCGGCTGGGAGACTCCGGATTCCGGAGAAATCCGTATCGGCCAGACCGTAAGGATAGGATATTTTTCCCAGGAAAACGAAGAACTTGATGGAAATCAGCGTGTAATCGACGCCATGACCTCCATCGCAGAGTACGTTCATACCACCGATGGTCTCGTCAGCGCCAGCAACATGCTGGATAAATTCCTTTTCCCACCATCACAGCAGTACATGAAGGTTGAAAAGCTGAGCGGAGGTGAGAAGCGCCGCCTGTACCTTCTGAGAGTTTTAATGTCTGCGCCGAATGTCCTGATCCTGGACGAGCCTACCAACGACCTTGACATTCGCACCATGACCATACTTGAAGACTATCTCGACCATTTCGACGGAATAGTCATTACCGTATCTCATGACAGATTTTTCCTTGACCGTGTAGTAAACCGTATCTTTTCCTTTGAAGGCAACGGACATATATCTCAGTATGAAGGCGGTTACACCGATTATCAGGTAGAGTATCTCCGAAGAAATCCCGATGCTGAAAGCGTATTTGCAAGTGCCGGCTCCATTTCAGGGGTTGGTAAAGCAGCCAAGGTTACCGGTGAAGCCTCGGGGTCAGAATCAGATACATCCGATGCAGCTAAGGGCGATGGCAAGAAGAAGCGTTTTATCGGTGAACGAAAGCTCAAAATGACTTATAAGGAGCAAAGAGAATGGGAGACTATTGAAGCCGACATCGAAGCTGCCGAAGCAAAGGTTGCCGAACTGGATGCAGAAATTCTCAAGAATGCCAAGGATTTCATCAAGTTAAACGAACTGACCAAGGAAAAAGAGCAGCTCGAAAACCTGCTGGCAGAAAAGATGGATCGATGGGAATATCTGTCTGATCTTAATGAGAGGATACAGTCACAGTGAAAATTCTTTTATTAAAAAGGCGCAGGCTTAGTTGTGGCTCCCCGAAAATCGTAGTGCCGGGGTCAGATTTGCGTCAAATTAAATATCTGGCATATTTTTACAAATAATTATTATTTTTTAATTATTTTCTCCCAATCTATTGACACACCGCCATTCTTAAGATTACAATGGCATTAGTCACAAGAGTTGACTTTTTTAACAAATCAGAACAGTAGGGAAACCTATTTTAGTTCTATTTCTTTTTTTCCTTTCTTTTCAAGAAGACAGCCCCTCGGGGCTGTCTTCCTGTTTCTAAAACTTTTTCTGTTATAGTCCTTGCCTACCAGGGATTTCAAAATTATTCTTGACGAACCTTTACAGCTTTGCTATTATGATGTAGCTGTTATGACGAGGTGTGATAATTGGTAGTCGGCCAGCCTGGAAAGTTGGTGCCCGTTTTACGGGTTGTGAGTTCGAGTCTCATCCTCGTCGCTTGAAGAAACCGGTTCAAAAGAACCGGTTTTTTTGTTATAATCATTTAAAAATTTGTACAGATAAATATGGCATAAGAAACATGTTCAAACCCATCGACCCCTTTTGGGGTCTCAGACTTTTTATTCATGGTTTTGAGCGAAAGCATTATGCCGAAAAAGCAGGAGAATCTTACGTGATAATTTTAGTTGATTTTGAAAACACCCATGTATCCGGGCTTGAAGGATACGAGTACCTTGACGACAATGATACTTTGGTAATGTACTACAGTGACGAAAACAGCGCTGTCACTAAGGGCATGGTAAATGACCTGAAGAAGAAAAATGTTCATGTCAGCCTCGTAAAACTCTTAAAACAGCACAGTAATGCTCTCGACATGTACATTGCCTCAACCACCGGAATGTTCCTTGAATCCGGTGAGAAGATCTGCATCGTTTCCAAAGACAAAGGTTATGCAGCCGTTCGTGATTTCTGGCACAGTCTGAGAGGCGCAGAAATACTTCTCGGGGAAACCATAAAAGAATGCCTCCTCAGTTCAGAAAAGAACGATGACGAGCGCATCCGTCTCTGCAAAGAAAGATCCCAGAAAACGAATCTTGTGGATGCCTTCGCAACCATGAATACCATCCCTACAAGGCCTACTCTCAGTAAGGCAAACCGGAGAAGACGGGGACAGAACATTAACTTTACTGAAGTTACAGAGCCTGCCTCCCTTATTCCTAATCCTCTCATGATGGAAACCCCGGCGGACCAGCTTGCAAAGCAGATGAAGGATCAGACCGCTGAGTCTGCTGCTGAAAGCAAGTCTTCCAAAAACAAAGATTTCGGTGACAATTCAAAGAAAGATTCATCAAGAGAATCATCCAAAGAATCAACCAGAGAATCAAATAGAAAAGATCGTTCGAGATCTGAGAAAGCCTCAAAGGATTCGGAGAAGGCCAATACTAAGGGTTCTTCAGCCAAGGCCGACACTTCAAATCATGATGATAACCTCAAAAAAGAAGAACCGCAGGAAAAACCAAAGGCACTGATTAAGTCTGCACCTGAGAAAACCGCAATCATACCAAGACCTGAACAGAGAACAGCTCTCGTAAAAACAGAGCCTAAGTTCGATCCTAACCGTGTTCAGTTCGTCTATGATCCGGCTTCCCGCTCAATGAAAAAAGTGGAAAGTATCTTCGATAAACAGGAGAAGGAGACAGAAGAGAAAGCCACTGATGTAAAAGCAGATACACAGGCATCTGATAAGGATAGCTCAATCCCAAATGCAGAAATAACAAAGGAAAATGATACCCCCGTTATTGCTGCAGCAACTGCTGAATCCGCAACTGCTGAAATGAAGAGTGATAACTCTGATGAAGAAAAAGCAAAGGTTGAGCTCACCAATGATGCAGAAAAAGGCGTTGCTGCTTCTGAAGTCACTACTGAAGAAACAACATCTCCGGTTCAGGCTGAAGATGCTTTGAAACAAGAGAAGAAGTCCTCCAAAAAATCTTCTTCAGCAAAAAACAAGAAATCCGAGAATCAAAAACCCGGCAGAAAGACTAATAAGAAGACAGAAGCCAAGTCCACTGTAAAGTCAGAATCTAAATCCGATGAAACCTCAAAGGACTCAGGTGAAAGTACAGATCAGACTGCTTCTGCTTCAAAATCCACAACTGAAAAGAAGGAAAAGAAGCAGACCGGTAAGAACACCAAGAAGACCGCCGGCAAATCAAAATCGACCAAGGGTAAAACTAAGGAAACTTTAGATTCATCTAAGGTTTCCGATAAAGAAGAGGATAGCACCAGGAAATCAGCCGAAGACACAGACAACTCTTCAAGAAGCAAATCCACTTCTTCAAAGAAAGAATCAAAAGCCAAGGCTAATGACGAACAACAGGTTGCCCCTGATATGGAAGCATTGCAGACAGAAGCCATGACAAGATATGGTCTCACTGCCAACACACTTCATACCTACTATGTTCGTCTCATGAAAGCTTATGGCAGAGAACAGGGCCGTGCACTTTATGATGTAAGTAAAAAGGCAGTTCAAGAAGACATCAAAAAGAGGAAGGCCAGTAATAGCTAATCATCTGATAAATTTTCTGATCTTTAATTAATCAGCTCATGTAACAATGCAGCCATGGATTTTGCTTGGCATATCCATGGCTGCATTATTCAACGACGAAATAAAATCAATCAGATCAAAAAAATGATTGAATGAAAAGTTAAATTCCACATGTAAAAGTAAATTCCATACTGAAGACTAAATTCAGTTTTTTGAGGGTTTGACATATTTTGTCAAACCCTTTATTGTGGAATTTAGCCACTTGAATGATGTGTAAATTGAAAAAAGCGTATGCGGTCGCTGACAACTGGAATTGCGTTCTGCAAGACTGAATTCCACCTGCCTAAATGGGGTGTTATTGGTGGCTCTCGTTCGCAGATTTTTATCATTTTACACTTTCGTTCAGTGGCTTTAAATTTATGTATTGGCACCGTCCGCCACCCTTGACAGGTGCTCCAAGAAACGCTCTTCGGCCATTGCCGACGATGAGGAACTCAAGAACA